>JAYTWO010000524.1:0-11029 GCA_043743415.1 Planctomycetota bacterium | reverse complement strand
GCCAAGCTTTATGGCCCCCAAACTGGTCTTGCCGCAAAATGGGCACTCGTGAGAGACTCCGGCTCCTCTTCTGGTTCTTCCCTCGTCCCACCCTTCCGGTTCCCCCCCACTTCGATGAACCGCCTCCAACTCCTCGTTGGTGTTCTGGGCCTCGCATGCTTCAGCGGCTGCGCGGGGGGCATGTCGTCGATACGGTCGGGGAAGATCGTGGCAGTCACGGCCCCCAATCCGCTGTTCGTCTCAACGACCAACGAGGATTTCCTGTGGGAGCGGATGGTCGAGACGCTGGAGGATTTCCAGTTCCCGATTCGCAAAGAGAACCGCCAATCGCGAGTGATCGAGACCGACTACAAGGTCGGGGCCAGCCTCTTCGAGCCGTGGCATGGCGACTCCGTCGGCTTCACGAACCGGCTGGAAAGCACGCTGCAATCGGTCCGCCGCCGCGTCGTCGTGACCATGATCCCCAGCGACCAACAGGCGGGTTACACCGTCAGCGTGGAAGCCTATAAAGAGTTCGAAGACCTGCCGGGCGTGGCTGCCAACTCCCCGGGCGGGGCCACGTTTCTCGAAAGTAAACCGCTCGACCGCGACCTGAACCTCGTCGTCGGCCAATCCGCCCCGAGTGGCTGGATATGGGCCGGACGGGATTATCAACTGGAGCAGTCAATTGTCGGGCAGTTGAGGTATTTGCTGGGGCGGTAGCCAGGTTCGCCCACTTAACCTGTAGCAGAATTCGTAAGAATTCTGCCGTGCTGCACTCTCATGATATCATCAACCCCTCAAGTCAATGTTGGCGGGGTGGCCCAGACGTGGTTTGCACGTCTAGGTGACGCAGCCGGGGGAGAATCAAAGGTGTCAGGAACCTTTCTCGGGGAGGGAACCGAATCAAAGGTGTCAGGAACCGTTCTCGCAATAATCGCAGCTTGCGTCGTGTGGGCGTGCCCGATATTGGTTCCTGACACCTTTGTTCCCCTCCCGGTCAATCCTCATTGAGGTGAACCACCAACTGGAGAGCCGGATGCGGGAAATCCGCCCGTCCGGTTCGGAGGGAGGGGGGACTCAAACCAATGAGTCCTCCCTACCACTATTTCTGGTGCCGAGAGGTTTACCACGGCGAACCTCTTGTGCCACTGGCACACCGGTAGGCTCCAAAGCGAGCCAACCGGTGCCACCCCGCGCAGCATGCAAACATTCTTGAGGTGAGTAGTATTGAGTTGAGTGCATAGGAGATGGAGACTTCTGGGACAGAGAAGAAGGGCCAGGCGGAAGGAGCGGGGTCAACCGAGTGAGTGTCATGTCCTCATTTCTGGCAGGAGTGCCCGGCCAGTTTGTGAAAGCCTCCTCCTCGGCCAACCTTCACCGCTCGCACTACGCCAACACCCCCTGCACCACCTCCCCATGCACATTGGTCAGCCGCCGGGCGATGCCGTTGTGGTAGTAGGTGAGCTGCGTGTGGTCGATCCCCAGCAGGTGCAGGATCGTGGCGTGGAAGTCGTACGTCGTGACCGGATTGACGACGCTGGCGTATCCGAGTTCATCCGTCTCGCCATAGGCGAACCCACGTTTGAGACCGGCTCCGATGAGCAGGTTAGTAAACCCCTGTGGATGGTGGTCGCGGCCTTTACTCAGTTTCCCTTGCTCGGCCTGGGCATATGGAGTTCGACCAAATTCGGTGGTGATCAGCACCAGCGTGGAGTCGAGCAAGCCCCGCTGTTTGAGGTCTTTGATGAGGCCCCCGATGGGGCGATCAACCCGGCGGGCTTCCCCGGTGTGGGTCTTGTACCCGCCACCGGTGATGTCATCATGTGCGTCCCACGACACCCCGTCCCCGGTCCAGATTTGCACCATCCGCACCCCACTCTCGATCAGTCGCCGGGCCGCCAGACAGTTCCGCCCGACATCGCGACACTCCTCGCGATCGAGTCCGTACAACTGCTGCGTCGCCTCGGTCTCGCTGGCAAAGTTCATGACTTCGGGGATCTCCTGCTGCATGCGGGCGGCGAGTTCGTAGCTGCGGATGCGAGCGGCGAGGGGATCGGTTTGCGAACGCTCGGCGAGGTGCATCTCGTTGAGTTGCGCGAGCAGTTCGAGCTGAGCGGACTGAGCGGCGGCATCGACACCGGGTGGGGGCGTGAGGTCGAGGATCGGCGTTTCGCCCTGGGTGCGCAGGACCACCCCCTGGTGTTGAGCAGGGAGGAAGCCGTTGTTCCAATTGAATGATCCTCCGGCTGAATTCGGAATGCCGCGAGCATCGGGCAGGACCACGAACGACGGCAGCGAATCGTTCTCACTTCCCAGTCCATACGACAGCCACGATCCCAAGGTCGGGAACCCCATCTGGCGAAACCCGGTGTTCGCCTGGAACAGGGCGGGGATGTGATTGGCCGACTCTGCCACCATCGAGCGGATCACCGTCAGTTCATCAGCGACCTCGTTGAGTGACGGGAACAGGTCCGACATCCACAGCCCGCTCTGGCCGCGTTGCTGGAACGCATAGTGCGACTGGTGGAGCTTGCCGACCTTGCCGAAGAAGGCATCGATCTGGCCGAACGCCTCGGGGATCTCCTGCCCGTGGTATTTTTCGAGAGCGGGCTTGTAGTCGAACGTGTCGACCTGGCTCAGGCCGCCGCCCAGAAAGATATGAATGACCTGCTGGGCTTTGGCCGGGTGGTGCAGGCCGGTCTTGGACTTGGCATCAGCCGCATGCAGGAGGCCATCCCGCCGCAGCAGATCCGCGACCGCGATCGTGCCGAGGCCGAACACGGCGTGCGAGAGCCAGTCGCGGCGAGTCGTAGGGATGGTGGACATGGTCGATCTCACGGGAGTGATGATTGTGGTTCGACGCTCCCCGTGGTCATTCACGACGTGGAGCATCGTGCCACATGAGAGCAGATTCAGAATTGGTGCTCATTCAGGAGATTGGAACACTAATCTCCGCTGATAACCACTAATCCGGAATCGGATTGGCTCGGAATCTGATTAGCGAAGATTAGAGAAGATCAGTGTTCCAATCCCCTCTTCTTTCGCTTGTTTGGGTGACAGCAGATTCTGAATCTACATTAGTCGATGAACAGGAACTCATTGGTGTTGAAGAGAGTCAGGCACAACGCCTTCAGCCCCTGCGTCTCGACGAACTTCACGGCCAGCGGACGTTCGCGTTCACTCGGCACACGGGCATACGCCAACTGATATGCGCGCTCCACTTGAGCCGCTGGCACCTCACCCGCCTCCTGCTGCACCCGGTCGGCGAAGCGACCCGCGGCCTGCACGATCCAACTGTTATGGAGCAGCGAGAGGGCTTGCAGAGGCGTCGTCGTGCGGGCTCTTCGCGGCGACATGACCGTCGGGTCGGGGCAGTCGAGCGACTCCAAAAACGGCAGTCCGCCCGACCTGGCCCACAGCCGGTAGATCGATCGGCGGCAGGTCGCGGGGCTGAACTCGTTGGTGGGGTCGGTGAACTCGTGGTTGGTCTTGAGTTCGACCTTCACATCGCGAAAACTCGCGCCGCCGAGCTGGTCGTTCAAGGCCCCACTCACCGCCAGCATCGCGTCCCGCACCGACTCGCCTTCCAGTCGCCGTCGATTCCCCCGCCATAGCCAGCGGTTCTCGGCATCGCGCTGGATGGCTGCGGAAGTCGCCGCTTGAGACGACTGCCGCCAAGTGGCTGAAGTCAGGATCAACCGGTGCAGTTGCTTGATGTCGTAGCCGCTCTCGACGAAGGTGGCCGCCAGCCAGTCGAGCAGTTCGGGATGGCTCGGGCGGCCACCGTTGAAGCCGAAGTCGCTGGGGGTATCGACCAGCCCCTCGCCGAAGTGGTAGTACCACACTCGGTTCACAAAGACGCGGGCCGTGAGCGGATTCTGCGCCGCGGTCAACCACTCGGCGAGGTGCTTCCGGCGGTCGGCATCGCTGGCATTCAGGCCGAGTTTCCAGTCGGCCTCCAGTCCGGCGGCACTCAGAATGCTCAGTCCCGCAGGCACCACAAGGTCGCGCGGTTGCCGGTAATCTCCTCGGGCGAACAGGAACGTCGCGGCGGGCGGGCGGAGGTCGGGGAGATGCGCAACGCCCTGGAAGTCGCGGGCACTCAACTGGTTCGGCAGTGGGGTGAGCTTGATCTCCGACCGCTCCTTTTGCAGTTGGTGAATCCCACCCAGCAGAGCGGCCATGCGATAGTAATCGGTCTGCGGCAGCGGGTCGAACTTGTGGTCATGGCAGCGGCAGCAATTCAGCGTCAACCCAAGGAACGCCTGGCCCACAGTGCCGACCAGCTCCTCCACATGATCGTGATGCGCCGCCACTTTCATCGTGGCCGAACCTTCGAAGTGGGCCACCATGTCCCACGGGCCGACGACGTGAAATCCGGTCGCGATCAGTGCCCCCAGATCGTCCGGGTGCAACACGTCTCCGGCGATCTGCTGGCGGACGAACTCATCGTACGGCTGGTTCCGGTTGAGTGAGTCGATCACCCAGTCGCGATACCGCCAAGCGTTCTCGCGGATGTGGTTGCGTTCGTAGCCTTGCGACTCGCCGAACCGCACCACATCCAACCAGTGCCGCGCCCAGTGTTCGCCATAGTGCGGCGAATCGAGCAGCTGATCGACGAGCGCCTCGTAGGCTCGGGGATCAGCGGACGAGACGAACTCGGCGACCTGTTCTGGACGCGGAGGCAAGCCGAGCAGATCAAACGAGAGTCGCCGCACTAGCGTCCGACGGTCGGCCTCCGCAGCCGGGGCGAGTTTTTCGGTTTCGAGCTTGGCGAGGACGAAGGCATCGATCTCGTTTCGAACCCATTTCGATGTCGAGACCTGGGGCACCGCCGGTTTGTGCAGCGGCTGGAGTGACCACCAGTCGTGCCCCGCGCGGCGGTCGGTCGACGTGCCAAACCGGTTGATCTCGCGCACCGGCCAACCGGCTCCCTGCTCGATCCACTGCCGCAGTGCCAACTGGTCATTCGCACTCAGTGGCGACCGTTTCTTGGGCATTTCACCCGAGACGACATGCTGCATCAGTAAGCTCTCGGTCGGGTGGCCCGCCACGAATGCGGGTCCGGTTTCACCGCCCTGGGTCATCCCCTTCCAGGTCGCCAGATCCAGCCCCCCGCCCGCTTCCGTGCCGTGATGACACTCCAGGCAATGCGTCGACAGGATCGGGGCGACCTGCGTCGAGAACAACTGGGCAACGGCGGGAGTGACCTCGGGCAGGGGCGTCTCCGGCTCGACCATCGGCTCCGGAATCTTGCCCACTCCTCGCCAGATTTCAATCCCCGACAGGTTGGCATGCCCGCCGCTGGTCGTGAGGACGACTTGCTTCGAATCGCCGACCTGCACCACGTACGGCCCGAGTCGGTTCCACTGCCCGGCTGACCCGCTCTTCTGGTCGGGGGCCACGACCGTGCCATCCAGCGCCAGCGAATACGTCTCGGAGTTGTTGTCCTCCCACACATAGACTCGCAACGAGTACGGCCCCGGCTCCAGGTCGCGCAGCTCGATGCGAGCCTGGGTGTTGTGGCGGCAAGAGCGGAGCATCTGGGCGAGAGTCGGTTCGGCCTCGGGGATGAGCGGCACCGACTGATTCTCAAACGTCGAGTCGCGAGTCTGCAGCCACGGGGCATCGTCTCCCGCCCATGTGCGGCCCGCGATGATCAACGCCGGTCCCCCGAGATTCACTGCCCGATGAAACTGCGGGGGCGTGGTCTCCTCGGCCATCGTGAGTCGCAGACCCGAACCGAAGACCACGGCCCACAGCACACCTCCCACGAGCCAGCCGCGCCGCAGACGACATCGAATTCCCCAACGATTCATGAGGTCACTCCGATGAATCTCCGCAAGGCGTTCGCCCGAGCATACCGAATCGAGACCGATCCGACATCCGTGCCCGATGGTCGGCGATGTCTCGGAAATCGCTGGTTCGACGCGTCTCGCAGAAGAACCACGGAAGACACTCTTTCGTGGAGCGAAATGGCGGCTCGGCTCCCTACGGATCAGGCACGAAACAAGTTCCGATTTTCGCCGTAGGACGGACTTCTAGTCCGTCCAGTAAAGACGGACTGGAAGTCCGTCTTACGTTTTGAAAATCCGCTACTCATTCCGGGACTGTTCCTACGTTGACGACTCCGGTGGGCGATCCTCCGGGATCCCCTCACCGAAACTGCCGCTGTCTGGTGCGGGAGGCGGCGGGGTCGGTCGATCGTCCCGTCGGCGCGGAGACTTATCGCGCTGAGGAGCGTTCTGACCCGCTGGTGCGTTGCCTCCCGGCTTGTCGGATCGACGTTCTCCGGGACCGCGCTGGTTCTGGCCAGGTGGCTGATCGCGAGGCTGTGGTTGCCTCTGCTGCGGCGGGTCGCGACGCGGCCCGTTGTCGTTGCGGCTTTGGGGACCACGAGCCGAGGCCGGGCCACCTTCTCCGCGACGGTCATCCCGTCGCGGAGAGCGCTGCTGGCGGGGCGGTTCCGGACGATTCCCCTCACGTGGGACCGGACCGCCCTCGTTGACTTCACGGTCAATCGCAGTTGACATCTCCGCGTCGGACGAGTTCTGGTGGCCCGTCGGTCGCGGGCCATTCTCCTCGGGCGGGACCGGTCCGCCTTCGCTGACTTCACGATCGATGGCCGCAGAGGTCTCAGAGTCCGGCGGGTTTCCGTTCCCCGACTTCGCTGGGTCATCAGCCTGGGATCGCGGCGGGGCCAGCTCCCCCGGCTCGAAGACGAACTCCAGATACGGCGACGAAAGCTCCTTCAGCGGTCGCTCGCGCCGCATCGCCTCGACCAGTTTCATCGCCGGTCGACCCGCACACTGGCAGCGAACCGTGGTGACCTGCGCCCCGACTTTCCGCTCCACTCCGCAGGCCGCGCACCGCCACAGCCGTCGCACATCGTTGTCGAGTCTCTGTCCAGCCCCACGCATGCTGCCCCTCCTGCGAAACGCTCGTGTTTCCCCCGTCTCTGCCGGACACCACTTTACCGAGTCCGCTTCCAAAAGACCCCGGTCCAGTCAATCTTCTGGATCTCATCCGTGATCCCCTGCTGCTGGCGATAGTCATCCACGGCCTCCTGGCAATTGGGCACGCCGCCGTAATCATCAATGATGAGGTAGCCCCCCACCGACAGCTTCGGCCAAAGATGGACCAACCCGTCCATCGTCGATTCGTACATGTCTCCATCCAGCCGCGCGACGGCCAGCTTCTGGATCGGCGCCACGGGCAACGTGTCTTTGAACCAGCCCTTGAGGAACTGGACCTGGTCATCCAGCAAGCCATAGCGGCGGAAGTTCTCCTGCACATCCTCCAGCGACACCGCCAAGTTATTATACGTATGGAACGCGTTGCCGACATCGGAGGGATACTGACTGGCGTTGGGTTTGGGGAGTCCCTCGAACGAGTCGCAGGCAAACACCTTACGCGTCTGATCCCCATAGGCTTTCAGAATCGCCCGCATCAAAATGGTCGCCCCGCCGCGCCAGACTCCCGTTTCAATCAAGTCCCCGGGGACTCCGCGAGCCAGCACGTCCTCCACGCAGAACTGCAAATTGTCGAGTCGGCTGCCGCCAATCATCGTATGGGCATTGGCGGGCCAGTCCTTGCCTTCTTCCCTCAGCTCGTTGACGTAGGGCTTCTGAGGAGTCCAATTGACCACAAACCGACTACAGAATTGCACCGTTCGACGGACCCACGGCGTGCGATTTTTCAGGAGCTTCTCCACGGTCGGAGAGATCACGCCCATCTGCTGGCCCGAATCCCGATAAATCGTATTCATCAGGCTGCGCTTGACCAGCGTCAGATACTCCTGCCTGATCTCCTGGAGGGGGGACAGGGCGCTGCCGCTGGTTGTCGTGGGGG
This sequence comes from Planctomycetota bacterium, assembly GCA_043743415.1. Lineage (GTDB taxonomy): Bacteria > Planctomycetota > Planctomycetia > Planctomycetales > Planctomycetaceae > TH-plancto1. Next base: position 3,196 of record JAYTWO010000524.1, on the reverse strand, counting down.
CGTCGGTGGGCATGAGAAGTCAGAGTCCAAAGGGCGGATCGAAGCGACTCTTGAGACCCGCCGAACGAGAACGGCATCTCCGGGATGACAAGATCACCCGCTGTTGTCCCGGACTGGGAGCAGGCTGTCAACCACCGCTGACTGCCGATTCGAAAATGGTCGCTGAAATCGGCGACTGCTCCCGGAAATTATCACAGGTATCCAGACACGTTGCGTGATCCGCTGCCTCGCCCTAGAATCCGGCCAGTATTCAACTTCCGTAGACACGCCACGGAGGGCGTCGTCTTCACCGCGCGGGGCATCTCACCGCATGAAACGGATTGCCGTTCTCGGTTCGACGGGTTCCATCGGCACGAGTTGTCTGGATGTGCTGAAGGCACAGTCGGCAGCCCTGCGCCCCGTCGCGCTGACCACTCACCGCCGTTGGAAAGACCTTGCGGCGCAGTGCCACCAGTGTCCGCCCGAGGTCGCCGTCATTGCCGACTCGACAATCCAGTCGCAGGTCGACCGCACCGCCTTCCCCCCCGCCACCGAACTGCTCTTCGGCGAGGAAGCCGTGGCCCAGGTCGCGCGTCGTCCGGATGTCGATGTCGTCGTCTCGGGGATTGTCGGAGCAGCGGGCTTGAAGGGGACTTGGGCCGCTGTCGAAGCCGGTAAAGTGGTGGCCTTTGCCAACAAGGAAACGCTGGTCGTCGCCGGTCCGCTGATGATGGACTTCGCCCGCCAGACCGGGGCCACGCTACTGCCGGTCGACAGCGAACACAGCGCGGTGTTTCAGGCACTCGCCTGTGGCAAGAAGTCCGAGGTCAAACGCATCATCCTCACTGCCAGCGGGGGTCCGTTCCGCGAATGGACCGCCGAGCAGATCGCGAACGTGACCACCGCGCAGGCTCTGGCTCACCCCACCTGGAACATGGGGCCCAAGATCACCATCGACTCAGCCACGATGATGAACAAGTCGCTGGAGATCATCGAGGCCCGCTGGCTGTTCGACCTGCCTGTCGAACAGATCGAGGTCGTGATCCACCCGCAGTCGGTCGTCCACTCGATGGTCGAATATGTCGACGGATCGGTGATCGCTCAAATGTCGCCGCCAGACATGCGGTTGCCGATCCAGTATGCTCTCAATTGGCCCGAGCGGACCGCTGGGGTCGCCCGGACGATGGACTTTCGTCAGACTTGGAATCTGACGTTCGCTCCGCCGGACTTGGATCGGTTCCCGGCCTTGCGGTTGGGGTTTGAGGTGGCGCAGCGTGGGGGCACCTGCGGAGCGGTTCTCAACGCAGCCAACGAGGTCGCCGTCGACCGATTCTTGAAACACGAACTGGCGTTCATTCACATCGCCCGGCTTTGCCGTGCGGTGCTGGACGCCCATCACTTTGACGCTCATCCCACGCTCGATCTCCTGCTGGAGATGGATCGCTGGGCACGGCAGGAGGCACTGCGTTGGAACTCTTAGCAGCCGGGATTCTTCCCGACTACCTGGTCACCATTCTGAACATCCTGACTGCGGCCATCGGGCTGGGGATGGTGATTTTCGTACACGAACTCGGTCACTTTGCCGTGGCCAAGTGGTGCGGCGTGTTCGTTGAGCGATTCAGCATCGGCTTCGGCCCCATGCTCTGGATGCGCAAGTGGGGCGATACGGAGTACGCGCTGTCCGCCGTGCCGTTTGGCGGCTATGTCAAGATGCGGGGCCAGGACGACATCGATCCCGGCCAGATGACCGATGAGCAGGTCGCCGCCGACCCGTTGTCGTACACCTCGAAGACGGTCCCGCAACGCATGGCGATCATCTCGGCGGGCGTGATCATGAACCTAATCACCGGCTGGATGTTCTTTAGTGTGGCATACCATCTCGGTGTGGAAGAGATGCAGGGTCAGGTGGGCGAGGTTGTCGTCGGCAAGCCCGCGTGGACCTATGGGATTCGTCCCGGTGACACGATTACGAAGATCAATGGTCGCAAGGTGCGCGAGTATTCCGACATCATTCGCGGAGTGGCGCTCTCCTCGGGTCCGCTCGACATCGAGGCCAAACGAGCGAGCGGAGTGGCCTATCAAGTTCGTATCGACCCGGACAAAACCGGAGACCGCCGCATGCTGGGGCTGAGTCCCAGCCAGTCGTTGCACACGCATGAGCGGGCGCTGAAATGCTGTTCTCCGGGTTCTCCGGCGGAGTCTGCAGGCTTCCAGGCAGGCGATCTCATCACAGCCATCAATGGGACGCTCGTCAACACCTGGCTCGATGTCGTGCCGATTCTGAATGAGAAGAAAGCCCAGACGCTCGACATCACCGTGGCCCGCCTGGCCCCGAAGTCCGATCCTCCAACACCTCCCCAAGTCGTCCAGATCAAGCTGGCCCCCGCGCCGATGAAAACACTGGGGCTGCGGTTGGCACTCGGGAAGATCACGGCGATCCGGGTCGGGTCACCGGCGTCGAAGGCCGGTCTGCAAATCGGAGACAACCTCGTGAGTATTGAGGGCCAAGATGTCGGCCTGAAGCTCAATCCGCAGCAGTTGCCACTCCATTTTTACGAACATCAAGGGCAACCCCAACGGGTCGTCGTGCAGCGCGAGGTCGCCGGGGGCGAGCCGCAGACTCACGAACTGACCGTCACGGCGGACGACACACTGCCGTGGAGCGAACCCGCGTTCGGTGCGGGGAGTCCCATGTCGATCCCGGGATTGGGACTGGCCTTTCAGTTCCTGCCGACCATTCTCTCCGTGGAGGAAGGTGGCCCCGCAGCTCTTGCCAACATCAAGCCCGGAGCGGTGCTGGCGGGAGTCAAGTTTCTCAAGCGTGCGGGGACTGAGTCGGACAATCTGGGTGACAAAGACACCACCGTCCCCATTGAAATCAAGATCACCAAAAAGAACAAAACGGTGGAAGGCGGCTGGCCGTACGCCTTGTGGTTGTTGCAGATGGCGGACTCGCGAGATATTGCGTTGATCATTAAGGACGATGCGACATCCGCCCCGCGCGATGTCCCCGTCAAGCCCGCCCCGGACGCCGGCCAATTTCAGCCCACACTCAGAGGACTGGAACTCACCTCGCTCACCAAGATCAACAAAGCCCAGGGCTTGGGCGATGCCTGTCGGATTGGACTCCGCAAGACCAGGGATTCCATCACCGAGGTGTACCTCACCATCCGCAGCCTGGTTCGCGGCGACATGTCGTACAAGAACCTGCACGGTC
>JAYTWO010000523.1:0-4667 GCA_043743415.1 Planctomycetota bacterium | reverse complement strand
GCCATGCGGATGATCTTCCCCTTCTGGGCCAGGATCGCAAACTGGCCATCGATCTGCCGAACGCGGTCCGGGTCGCCGCTGGCCACCGCATCGAGGGCCGCAGCGTGAGTCATATTGAGCAGCGTGTTCCCCGCCGGGTCGATGAGGTTGATGACACGTTCAATGTAGGCTGGGTGCATGGGAGGGGATCGATGAAGTATGAGGGTCGAGGGTTGAGCCGACCTGTGGCTCCTCCCACTCCCTTCCCGAGAGTATGCCAGAGATTAGCCTGTGGGAGGATGAAGTAACACCACCGGCTGTGCCTTGTGCGAGGAAGTGTGTGCGTCAGGAAAGTAGGTGGCGATCAGAAAATGACCACGGAGGCACGGAGGAAGAAGAGACGGCAGCGAGCGGGGGACGTGACGGCCTCCGTGTCAGAGCGAGCGTGACATCACACCGCCCGGTCACCTCAGAGTTGGTGTGCGAACAACCAGCGGCCTAGGGGTCGCGCTCCGGGTGACACGGGGGTTGACGCCACCCCGCTCGCTGAGTCTTCTCCGTGCCTCCGTGCCTCCGTGGTGAATTCCGACCTACTTTTCTGATGCACACGCTGCGAGGAATGAGTCTCGTCGTGAACGCGTCGGGTTACTGACACGGACGCACTCCCGGTACAATGCCTCCGCACACTCCTCACGATACGGAACAGGACGGTAACGGGATGCGACTGGGAATCTACGGCGGGACGTTCGACCCGATTCATTACGGCCACTTGCTGCTCGCGGAACGCTGCCGCGAGGAGCTGCAACTCGATGAAGTGTGGTTTATCCCGGCGGGCACACCGCCGCATAAGCAGGGGCGGGTGACCACTCCCGCGCGGGCGCGGGCTGACATGGTCGAATTCGCAGTCTCCGGGTTCCCCGAGTTCCGGGTGTCGCGCATCGAGATGGAGCGCGGCGGCCCGAGCTACACCGTGCAGACATTGGAACAACTGCGGAGAGCGGACCCCGCGCGCGAGCTGTTTCTGCTGATGGGGGCCGACTCGATTGCCGAGTTGGCCACGTGGAAAGACCCGGCGCGGATTCTGGAACTGGCGCAGGTGGTCGCCGTGAACCGAGCGGGGGAAGTGCCCGATCTGTCGAGCCTGCACCTATTGATGGAGCAGACCGGTCGCACGGTCCAAACCATCGAGATGCCCGCGATGGGAGTCTCAGCGAGTGAGATCCGTTCGCGCGTGGCCCACCGCCAAAGCATCCGCTTCCTCACCCCCCGACCCGTTGAGATGTATATCCGGCAGCACAAGCTGTATGCGGAGTCGCCGTCAGCCTTCAGCAGTCAGCCAGAAAAGTAGAGTGCAAACAGGCTCTGGACCCCAACGGGGTTGCGTCACACGTTGCGTCTGGAACCGAGTGTTTTCGCACGCGTCAAGACGCAACCCCCGTGGGCAACGCCGTGAAGGAGATCCACAAGTCGTTTCCCAAGGTTCTGCTCCCTCTCTCCCGCAACGTGCCCTCCTCTGAATCGAGATCGATCGTGGAAAAGGGACGGGCAGGATTGCCAATCCAACGGTGGGGACAGGCCGATGGGACCGTCCTACTTCTTGGCCGTCCCACTCTTCCCCGGCAGCGGGGCGCCGAGAGTGTCTTGGCTCGGCTGGAACCCGTCGCCGGCGATGTCGATGAAGATCGGATTCGAGACAGCGGTTGGGGGTTGCGGACCGTACTCGGGACCGGCGACGGGGCCAAGGAGCGACTTCTCGCCCGCCGCCACGACGATCAGATGCACGTCGCCTTCGAGTTCCAGCTTCACGGTGCGGTCGAACTTCATGACCTGATTGCTGAAGGCATCCGGGTGCGTCTCGCGGGTGTAGTCGTGGGACTTAACGATCCTTCCGTTGGCCAGGACGCTCACGCGGTCGATGTCGAACCAGTTCGGGCACTGGACCTGGATCGAGAGTTCCACAATCTTCGACTTCGCAGTGAGCGACTGGCCGCACGTCACGCGGGCCTCAGCTCCGGACTCCTTGGCCCAGACCTCCAGGAACGGCCCGTTCGACATCACCAGTCGACCCTGCTCGCTGGCGTGGACCATCTCCAGAGTGTCGATCTTCGCCGGGTCATCGGTCGTCGATTGAATCCAGTTGCGATACCCGCCCGACCCGTGGAAATTGTAGTGGGCATCGGTGTTTACCACGCCGTAGATCTTGTGCCCCTGGTTCAGCAGTTGCAGCCAGTTGAACACCGTGTTGTTTTGGACCTTGCCGTTGGACTCATCGGTTGGACTCATTCCGAGCAGGGTGTGAATCGGGTGGACCTCGATCACATCCATGAAGGCGAACCCCTTCGCGTGCCCCTCATCCACGGTCCCATCTCCGTTGCGGTCATGGAACAGCCAGCCGAGGTCCGGGTGGTTCTGCTGAATCAGTTTCTCGCTGCGGTCGTCCCACAGAGCGATGCGCTCGATCTGGACCTCGGGACTATCGTCGGTGACGGGGCCACCGCCGTCCTGGCGATGCGGGTGATGGTGCATCGGGAAGGCGTTCTGATGATTCAGACCAAACGGCGAACCGGTCAGCTCCAGCCCCGAACAAGTGGCCATGAACGGCCTGATCTGAAGGGCGTCGATGTGCGAGTCATACGAGCTGATTCGATTGTGTTCGGTGCAGGGAGAGAACTCGATGTTCTCGGCGGCGAGGTTCAGCACGCGGCCCAACTGGCTGGTGGTGTTGTCCCCCGACTCGGTGGCGTGGCTGTGAAAGTCGCTACTGACCCAGCCGGTCGTCTCGACCACACGCGGCAGCTTCGCTTCGAGCTTCGCGGATTGGCCAGCTTCGACGACTATGTCCACGTAGGCCACGTCGTACTCGACGCCGTGGCTGATGGTGGCCTGATACTTACCGGGGGCGAGTTGTTGTTGGAACTGACCGCTGGGGGTGTAGCGGAGGTTCTTGACGCCGGTGACTGCGGTCTCGGGTCCGAAGCTGGGAGTGAGGCTGCCATCGGTGACATCGAAGGCGACCTTGCAGGGGATCGGTCGGCCTTCCCCGTCGGTGATCTGGGCGATGACGGTGCCCGGCTCGAACCCGGCGAGGGGCACTGTCACTGAATGCTCCACACTGGGCTGGATCACGAGCGGCACTCCCGAGGATGCCTCGATAGAGTTCACCGCCGTCGTCAGCGTATATGCGCCCGGCTTGAGCGTGGTGTTGAGTTCGCCACGCTCGTTGCCGATGATCGTGGCGAGCAAGGATTCGCCCTGCCTGATCTCGACTCGCGGAGCATTGATCCGCACGCCGCTCTGGGACTGCACCGTCAGTGTCACCTTCACGGCCGCCTCACCGCTGAGTTGAGCTGCAACCTCCGGCAATGTCGGAGCCGCCGTGATGTGCCGAGTGAGGGTGAATGACCCGCCCGCCGGAACTTCGACCTCATGGTTTCCGTCGGCAGCGACGTACTTGATCTCGCTCCGATTGGGTCCGCTGTTGGTGAGCAGTTGCCGGTCTTTCGCTTCGAACCCGTACGCCTGGTGCCAGAACCGGTCCTCGATCGTGAGTCGGGGCGAGGTGCCGCTGGGCGTTTTCAGCATGTCTTCCTTGCCGCCGTCGCAACGCAGATCGTCCGTCAATGGCACCTTCACGGCAGCCGTTGATTCGTTCTTGTAGGTGGTGGTGACCTCGACGAAGCGGCTGTCGGCCTGCAAGGTGTATCGCGTCTCGACGGCGGGCTTGCCGTTGTTCGCAGCGGCTCGCACGACAATCGAGGCCGACTCGGCATCGCTCAGCGTGGTGACCTGATCTCCCGGCTGGGATGCCCCCGCATGATCGACGACGGCCCAGTCGCGATAGGCATACTCCCGCTGGCCGGGGTAGAACGCGCTCAACTGGTCGCTGTGGTTCTCACGACTGGTGAGGTCGATCAGCGCTCCAGCGACGGCCTTGACCGTCATGTTGGCATTGCGGGTCGGGAGCGGCTGGGCGATGACCGCGACGAGGTGGCGATTCCGCAGCACCAGGTCGCCGACAATGGCGTCGACTTCCTTGCCGCGTGGAGCGACCGCCTCCCAGTTCTCGTCAGTGAGGCGGATGACCTCCACCGGCGCAGCCTCCCGCTCCTGACTCGACACCACACACCACATCGCCCCCAGGACGAACGCGACCATCACGACGGGCAAAAATGCTTTCATCGAGCGAACCTCTTCGAGTGCCGTGCGTTGGAACTTCCCAGCGACTGAGGCTAGCCTGCCCTCCTGGACACAACAACCGAGCCGGAAGAGATTCATCGAAATCCCCCTGCGCAGCCTGTGGGCAGCTACGACTCGCTCGGGACCGCGAGCATTCGTCCATTGGCGGTCTCCATCCGGCCTCCTGTCCCCCGCACTGCAAACCATTCCAGTCTGCGTGTCGTTCGGCGGGGTGGCCCAGACATCGCTTTGGATGTCTGGGTGACGAAGGAACAAGAGGAATGAAGAGAAGCGTGCTCTCTGTTCCCTCTTGTTGTTGCACAACCCAGACGCTCAAAGCAGCGTCTGGGGAAAACAAAGGTGTCAGGAAAACAAAGGTGTCAGGAACCAATGGCGGGGTGGCACAGGTTGGATCGCTTTGGAGCCTACCTGTGTGCCTTGGCACAAGAGGTTCACTCGCGATACGATCTTCCCAAGCAGACCTCTTCCGGCTGCGCCGCCCCGGTAGATTC
>JAYTWO010000522.1:0-4575 GCA_043743415.1 Planctomycetota bacterium | reverse complement strand
GCACCACCATCTTCCGCTCGCTTGGCTCTTCCCATGATGTCCGAAGTTTACTCAACCGACGAAGTGTTGTCAACGCAAAGGTTCCTGACACCTTTGTTTGCACCTGACACCTTTGTTTTCACCCAGGTGGGAATTTAATCTCAACCCCAGCATTATCTAAGGCTTAATTTCCCACAAGACCACCCTTAATGGGCTGGGTTGTCCCACCCTACGTTGACTCAGAACAAGTGACTGCGGCGGCGAAGCCATCTTACTGGAGATCAAACAAGGCTACCGACCGGCGGCTGCCGTGCCCGATGCCCATCGCTTCATACTGCCACTGGTGCCCGGCGAACAGGGACACGTCGCGTTGGTAGCGATAGTGAATTCTCATCTGGGGCCAGAGTCGGGACGTGATGTCGGCGTTCGAGCGACCGATGACGATCCCGTCTTGCCAATCCTGAAAGGCGGGATTGATCGGGAAAGATTCCCACTCGGGGCCGCGAATCAGCGTGTGAGCCGCGAACGGATCGTTGGCCCACACCGACTGTCCCGGTTGGACCGAGGTCGAGACATCGGGCCGCTGCCAGTCGGGAGGAGCCGTCGTGGCCTCTCCCAGCCGGGGATGCACTTGTTGAAATGCCGCTTCCCGCGCGGCTCCATGACTTCGCAGCTTCCACACCGCCGCATTCGCCACAAACAAAAACAGCCCCGCCATCATCATCAGCACCGGGAACACAAGGACCAGTTCCATTGGAGCCAGCCCGGATCGTGGGCGGCTGATGGAGAGTCGTGAATGGAAGGGTTGGTGTCGCATGTGGTGTTGTCCCTCAGTCCCCTCTGTTCTCTCGGTCCCCAGCTCTGCTTGGGACCGCATCTCCCCGAAGCTCCGCTTCGCCTCGCTTGCCAAGCCACCCGTTGGAGTCCAGCCTTTAGGCTGCCTCTTCGTCCCCCGCGCTCCGCTACGAAGACTTCGCGTCGCGGCTAAACGGGCGGTTGCTCCCAGTGGCGTGACCGGTCGACGGCTCGCTTCCACGTGGCCGCCAACCGGTAGCGCTGGTCATCCTGCATCGACGGTACGAACTCCCGATCCAGAGCCCAGTTGGCCGCGATCTCTCGCTGATCCGACCAGAACCCGACCGCCAGCCCAGCCAGGTACGCCGCGCCCAGGGCGGTCGTCTCTTGCACCACTGGTCGCCTGACTCGTGTCCCGACCAGATCAGCCTGGAACTGCATCAGGCGGCTGTTGCGTGAGGCACCGCCGTCGACCTTCAGAGCCTTCAACTGAATCCCGGAATCGAGCTGCATCGCTTCGAGCAGATCAAACGACTGATAGGCCATCGAGTCGACAGCTGCCCGCGCGAGGTGGGCCTTCGTTGTTCCCCGCGTCAGGCCGAGAATTGTCCCCCGCGCCGATGAATCCCAGTACGGAGCCCCCAGCCCGACGAAGGCTGGCACGAACAACACGCCTCCCGCATCGGGCACCGAGTCCGCCAACGCCTCGACCTCCGCCGAGGTCGCGATGATCCCCAACCCATCCCGCAACCACTGCACCACCGCGCCCGCGATGAACACCGACCCTTCGAGGCAGTAGGTCGTCTCGCCGCCGACACGCCAGCCGACCGTCGTGATCAGGCCCGACTGCGAACGCACGAGTTGCGATCCAGTGTTCATGAGCATGAAGCAGCCGGTGCCATAGGTGTTCTTGACCTCACCGGGAGAGAAGCATGCCTGCCCGAATGTGGCGGCTTGCTGGTCCCCCGCACATCCGGTGATCGGGATCGCGCGACCGAATAGTGACGGGTCGCTCTCGCCAATCGGATCGGATGAGGAGCAGATCCTCGGCAGCATGGCCCTCGGCACGCGGAAGATCGACAGCAGTTCCTCGTCCCAGTCGAGCGTCTGGATGTTGCAGAGCAGGGTGCGACTGGCGTTGCTGACATCGGTGGCATGCACCCGTCCGCCGGTCAGCCGCCAGATGAGAAAGCAGTCCACTGTGCCGAACAGAATCTCCCCCCGCTCGGCCCGCTCGCGTGCCCCGGGAATCGTGTCGAGCAGATGCGCAATCTTGGTCCCCGAGAAGTACGCATCGAGTACCAATCCGGTCTTCTCCCGCACCACCGCTTCATGCCCGGCGAGCTTGAGCCGCTCGCACTCCGGTGAGGTAATCCGGCTCTGCCAGACGATGGCGTTGGCGATCGGCTGTCCGGTGGTCCGGTCCCACAAGATCGTCGTCTCGCGCTGGTTGGTGATCCCCAGGGCGGCAATGGCCTCAACACCGCCGGGGGTGCGAGCGATGGCCTCACGGGCGGTCTTCAGTTGCGATTCCCAGATCGCCTCCGGGTCATGCTCGACATGCCCCGGAGCCGGGTAGATCTGCGGGAACTCCTGTTGAGCCTGAGCGACCACCAGACCCGCGTGATTGACGACCAGAGCGCGGCTGGAGGTGGTCCCCTGGTCGAGGGCGAGTATGAATCGTTCCATCATGGTCCCCAGTCAGTGGGATAGGCTTCCAGCCTGTCATCTTGACTTGCTATCTCACGACAGGTTGGAAGCCTATCCAATAGCAAGTATCCTCCCGCTACGACCTCGCCGCAAGAGGGAACAAGTCCCCCGCCAGTGGGAACGGCTTCTGCATCGAGTTCAGTTCCATCGACGGAGTCGCCAGTGCGATTTCCAGAATGCCCAAGCCCAAGAAATGCAACCCCTGTGCTTGGGCGTGCGCTCAATGCCCCGGTGGCGGGCTGTTCTGGAACGCCCGCGCCCGGAACAGGAAGTCGATGATGTTCCCCTCGTGCGGCTGCATCCAGTGCAGTTGGTTCGTGCGAATCGCTCCGATGTTGAGGCGGTCGATGTGGGTCGCGTCGACGAGTTGCGAAGTCCAGGCTTCGTTCTTGGTGATGGCCGTGCAGACGAGCGTCTGGCCGATGCGTTTGAGCATGTCGTCCTGCGGGCACTCGACCACCGAGGCGCACGGGAACATGTACTCCGGGTTGGCCAGGAACGCATCCAGGTTGGTCACGTGGAAGATCGTAGGCCGCAAGTAGTCGCACCGCTCGTGCTTCACCAGTCGCGAACCGTCGCGGTACTTCGCGGTGACATCGGAGCAACCCGGCTCTCGCAGCTTTTCATCGATCTGAGCATCGACACCATCCGCGACGTTGGGGGTCGTGAAGGCCGCCAGACCCGCCTTCGGATCGGTCATCGGCAGTGGAGCCATCGGCCCCAGCTTCTTGGCCAGGGCCTCCGCGATCTCAGCTGTATGGCGACTGGCCCACACGCCCGAGGCATTGATGCACGACCGTCCCCCGTTGAGATAGATACTGTCGGCCATGAGGTCGATGTACTGCTCCCAGTCATCGACGCAGTCATCGCCGAGAATGATCTTGCTGAACCCCGGCCCGTGAGCCTGCACCTTCGGGTCGCCCTTGTACTTATCGACGGTCGCCTGGCCGCCGAAGATCATCGAGCGGTTGCAGGCTTCCATCACGGCCGGGCCGCAGTCGTGTCCGCCGGGGTACAGGCAGAACGCCTCGCGCGGGACACCGGCCTGCGCGAAGGCTTCATAGATGCGGTACGGCGTCCACGGCTCGCTCGATCCGGGCTTCAGCACCAACCCGATTTGCAGCGGGATCACCGGCATCCACAACGTATGCACCCCCGGCGAGTTCGATGGCAACACCATTCCCAACGTGGCACTCTGACACTGATAGCTCAGCATCACCCCGCGACTCTCCATGCCGTATCCGCGAGACAGAATCTCGAACGGCAACCCGCGCGTCAGAGCCTCCAGCACCTCCCGCATGTGGGTCAATACGTACGAGTTCTTCCGCATGTTCGCCGCACACATCGCCTCCGGCAGACCGGTCGTCGCCGACTGAATGCGGCAGAACTCCTGCGGCGTCTGTGTCCCGTTTCCCAGCGGCAGCGTCGCGTTCAGATACAGGTCCGCAGCCTGGGCGCACATCTCGCACAGCTGATCGATCGAGAACTTCCGTAGCAGTTCGCGGGCCTTCCCCTGCTTGCGGGCATCGAGCTTGATGATCCCGGCGTTGGCCTGGCTGACGGTGGCGAGCGTCTCGCCGGTTTCGAAGTGGACGACCGGCTGCTTCTCGATCGATTCGTAGGGTTTCCCCCAGCGGATGACGGGGATTTCCAGCATGGCGGGCTCTCAGTGGCGGGACGATGAATAGAGGAATCTGAGATTGTAGTCGGCCCCGTAGCCATTGCCACCTTCGCGGATGGGCACGGCATCGACGATCGACCGTGAGCCATCTCGTGGGGTGTGTGCATCAGGAAAGTCGACAGCGGCCAGTTTCTGCCCCCTCTCCCCCGCAATCGACTTGACCCCCGAAGAATAGCGCCACTGTGGGGGAGAGGGGCCGCCCCCACCCTGGTGAAACGAGCGTACTGGGGGGGGATTGGGTTTGTGGGGAATGGGGAAATCTGTTGCGATCCCGCGTGTCAGTTTTGAGTACGCACCCCAAGCGAAGGAGCGCAGCAGTGGGGTCATCATCATTCATTCGAGTGGCGGAGTACAAGTCACCGATCCGTGTGGTCGCGGGGGTTTTGTGGCGGAGTCGTGAGACGCACCGG
>JAYTWO010000521.1:0-6044 GCA_043743415.1 Planctomycetota bacterium | reverse complement strand
GTCTTGCGTCCCTGCGGGACTGCGCAGACGACGGGCCTTCGAACCCACCGCTGAAGCGGTGGGCTATTTTCAACCGTCCCTTCCGGGACGAAGAAGCTGTCTGTTGGGCCCTCCCAGTTAGGTAGGTCAGGCTCTGCCTGACTCTTCGCCATTCAGAGAAGTCTCACTTGCCCCCAGAACGATCAGGCACAGCCTGACCTACCTCTACTGAGCACTCACCTACATGATCGAGAAGTAGTTGTGTACCGCATAATCCAACGCTTCTTCATCGACCACATACGGCAGCCCATGCAGGGTGCAGCGGTTCTTGACTTGCAACAGCAGGTCGCGAGGCTGGCAGAAGCGGAACGGACGATCCACCGGGGTGTAATGGGTGCGGATCAGATGGTCGACCGCACTCGGCTGGCACTGGTAACCCCACTTCTGGGCGAGCGAGAGCAGCAAGCTGCGAAACTCCTCTTCGGAAGGGTCTTTGATCTCGATTTTATAGGGAATGCGACGCAGAAATGCGTCATCCACGAGGTGCTTCGGTTCGAGGTTTGTTGAGAAGATGATCAGCTGATCGAACGGCACCTGGATGCTGCGTCCGCTTTCCAATTGCAGGAAGTCATGCCGCTGTTCGAGCGGGATAATCCAGCGGTTGAGCAGTTGATCGACGGGCATGGTCTGCCGCCCGAAGTCGTCGATGAGCAGGGTGCCGCAGTTGGCCTTGAGCTGCAGCGGGGCCTCGCCGATCCCGGTGTTGCGAATGATGGTGATCTCGAGATTCTCCATGCGGAGTTCCCCGCCGACGATAATCGTGGGGCGTTCGATGTGAACCCAGCGGCCATCGAACTCATCCACGATATCCGGGTCCGTCACGGGCACTGGCTTGTGACGATTCGGATCGAACAGCCGGATAATCTCCCCCGCGGCGCTGATGCACTTGGGAATCCAGACCGTATCGCCGAACGATTTCGTGACCCGTTCCGCGATGCTGGTCTTGCCATTTCCAGCGGCCCCAAACAGGAACATGCCGCGTCCGGAGTGGATCGCCTGGCCCACATTACTGAGTAGTTTCTCGTTGATATTGAGGTCGCTGAGGGCCTTGCGAATGGAGGCCAATGGAGGTTTTAGCTCGCTAATCGACTGGGCTTTCACGCTGGCAATGTATTGAGTCAGCGGGACGGGAGCAGTTCCGAAGTAGGTACACATCTCGCTCAGTTGGAGCGCCCGGCCTCGCCCCAGATCGGTCAACTCGTACTGGTAGTCCCCACCGGTGAGCGACGACTTGTACAGGACCAGCTTGTCGGCTTTGAGCTGTCGCATGATCGTCTCGAGGACCGGATATCTCAGGCCCACGTGGAGCGCGATGTGGGAACCTGAATCGGTGCCACGGTGCAACAGGTACTTGAGAACCAGCGAGATGATTTCGGTATCGGTGACTCCGATATCCGCCAAGGTGCGTGGAGCGCGCGGCCAGAACCGCTCGGCGGACTGGGCTGCAATCGGTGGTACGGGGGGGGACGTGATGGGGCGGGCCGGTTCGATCGGTGTCGGGACAGAGACAGGTTCTGCCGGGCGGGATACGACCGGGCCACCCTTGAGTCGCTGAAGAGTTTTCGCGAGTCGGATCTCTGCCTCCCGTCGGCGGGCTTCGGAAGCTGCCGCTTCCGGATTGAGCTTGGGGGGGGCGAGAGTCACCGAGGAAGGGGCCACTGCGGCTGGGGCCGGTCGTGTGGCGAGCGCGACAGCCTGCCCCGACACGGCAGCAGGAATCGCCCCCGATGGTTTATCCGCCAACCCGAGACGGAACAGCAGGTCGTCAACGCTGGAGGTCTGCTGTGTCATGAGGGGTGGGGCACCGGGAAGGAATGAGACGAACTCTCAGGTCATCCGATTCCAACTGTCATCCCTGCGGATCAGGAGTGAGGTGGAGAATCGTCTTTGTGATGCAGATTTGCCTCATTGACCCAACCGGAATCACCAGTCTCTGCATTGTTCAGGTTAAAGCGATTCATCCGACGTGAGGCGTTGTGACAACTTCAGCGATGACGCGGGTCAACAAGCCAGGGCGAATCTTCCCGAAAGGGGGGGGCAGACTCCCGCACTGCCGATATTCCGGGGTAGAGTCGGTGGTCCCTCACTGCGCTGGGATCGTGCGGACATCCCCGTTCGCCCGCCCGTTCGCTCACTCCGGTGAGAGAGATGAAACAGTCCCTGTCCGCCACCAGCCGCATCACCCTCAGCCTCAGCCTCGTGTCCATGGCGATCACGACGCTACTGGGCTCGCATCTGTTGGGTCTGGTTCCCAATGAACGCGACGCGATCCTGCGAGGTCGCCGCCAAGGCGATGGAGTTGGAGCAGGCGGCCAGTGCCCAGGGCGATGTCCTGTGCGTGATTCAACGGGCCTGCGAACTGTTGGAATACTGCCGAGCCACCCAGTCATCCTACCTGGCACACGCGATGACCCCAGCGGCGAATCGCGGAGTGCGAGACGGCGTTGCGGCGACACGCTCAGGACATGGTCCAAAACAACTTTCCGGCCTGAGCAGTGGGATTTGAACAGCAGGAAACTAAGGTCACGAAGGGCGACATCCAATGACTCTTCGTTTCCTTCGTTTCCTTCTGTTCAAAATCAAATCGGGAGGTTGTTTCGGACTAGGTTCTAAGTATCTGTCAATCGATCAGTGTCGCCTTTCGCTCCGCGAAAGTGCGTTCTTTCGCGGAGCGAAAGACGACACTCCTGGCCGGTGATTGTCTGACGACTCCTAACGAGCCTCCGGCGTCCAGATCGTTGGCCCGACCCCCGTGATCGACCCTCGATCCGCGATCCGCCTCGCCTTCATCCGCACGTACGGGGCGACAAACATCCCGCGATGCCGGAAGTGTCCCGGCTTCGCGTGGGGGTTGCCGCGCTTCGGCTCCACGAGGTCTTCAATCACGAACCCGGCCCGGCACAGGCCACCGACCAACTCCTCCCAGCGGTGCAGGTACTCGCGCGTCCCCGTCTCGCGATAGGCAATGTCGGCCACCTCCGGCAGCGGATCGTCGCCAATGTAGTAGTTGACCCCAAGTAGGTAGCGATGCTGTGAATCGTGGTCGACCACTTGCAGACAGGTCGGCGTTTTGTGCTGGCTGATGTACAGCCCGCGATCCTTGAGCACGCGGGCCACCTGCGAAAACACCGCCTCGATGCGCGGGATGTAACACGTACTCACCGGTTGATGCACGATGTCGAAGCGGGCCGCTTCAAGCATCGACAGATCGTCCATCGACCCCTCGATCAGCTTCAGCGCGTACCCGCGTTTCTCGGCCTCACGGGCATCCAGCCGCAACATCGCCGGACTCAAATCGACCACTGTCACCTCAGCCCCCGCAGCGGCGTACAGGATCGACTGCCAGCCGCCGCCCGCCGCCAGACAGAGAACCTTCAACCCGCGCACGCTCCCCGGCAGCCAGCCTCGGCTGTCGAGTTGAACCAGCGGCTGAGCGCACTCTTCATCGGTGGCGACTTTGGCGAATGGGCTACTCTGGTCGGCGAGAGAGTTCCACGCGACCTTGTTCTGTTCGTAAGGGGTCATCGCGACTCATCCGCCAGTTCACTCGCCGGCCAGCCGAGCATCTCGCGCAGCTGTTTCCCGACTCCGTTGAGTGTCCCGCCCGCCGCCATCGGAAACAGATCGAGCCGCCGCAGGAAGCCGTGAACCTGCCCCATGCAGGCGATCCGCCGCACCTTCACGCCCGCCTCTTGCAGTTTCGAGGCGTAGGCATTCGCCTCATCCCGCAACGGATCGTACTGGGTGGTCAGCACGATTGCCGGGGGCAGCCCCTTCAAGTCCGCCCGCAGCGGCGAGGCGTACGGCTCGCTCCCTTGCTCCGGGGTCGCAAGGTAGTGATTCCAGAACCACTTCATCGTCTCGGTGGTCAGGAAGTACCCGCTGCCGTTCTCTTTGTACGACGGGGTGTCGAAGCTGTGATCGGTGATCGGATACAGCAGTATCTGGGCGGCGATGGCGGGTCCGCCTCGATCGCGAGCCATCAAGGCCACGACCGCCGCCAGATTCCCGCCCGCGCTGTCGCCGCACACGATCAGACGACTCGGGTCGCCGCCAAAGTTCTCGATGAACTTCGACGCCCACACTGTCGCGGCGTAGCAGTCCTCGGCAGCTGCGGGGTACTTGGCTTCGGGGGCGAGGCGGTAGTCGACGGAGAGGACGATCGCTTCGACGGCGTTGCAGAGGCGACGGCACATGGCATCGTGACTCTTGAGCGACCCGACGACCCAGCCTCCGCCGTGGAAGAAGACGATGACCGGGAGCAGTTCCTCGCGGTCCTCAGCCATCAGCGGCGTGTAGACAAACGCTGCCAGTTCACCCTCCGGCCCGGCCAGCCAGATATCGCGAATCGCGGAGACTTCCTCCTTCTTGGTTTTGAGAGGAGCGACGAGGGCGCGAGCCTCGACCGGAGAGACCGATTCCAGCGGCGTTCCCGTGGCATTGATCGTATCGACGTAGTTTTGGGCTTCGGGAGTGAGTGGCATGATGATCGGTCAGTGAGAGGGATGGCGCGCGTGAGTCCGTAGTATACACCACCTGTCGTCACGAACGAGCGGACGTTCGGCGTGAGTTCAATGGCACTGAGGTGAGAGGCCGAGGTCGGTGATTGTCGCCTTTCGCACCGCGAAAGGACGCCCTTTTGCGGAGCAAAAGGCGACAAAGCGTGTCACGATCGTCGGTGAGGCATGCGGACGAGGCGGGCCACATCAATGTCGGCGATTTCTCCGAAATCGCTGGATCGGCTCTCGCAGACCGGAGATCATTCATCCGCTTCTTGTGGCCCCGTCGATCGCCGGGCGGGTTGCGACCGTTTCTCGTCAGGCACGAGCTTGTCGAGCACCCCGTTCACAAACTGCGACGAGTCCTTGGTCCCGAACGTCTTCGAGAGTTCCACCGCTTCGTTAATCGCGACTCGGTGAGGCACATCGGTGTAGAGCAACTCATACGCTCCCAACCGCAGCACGTTGCGGTCGGTGATCGCCATCCGGCCCAGGGACCAGTTCTGTGCGACCTCTTCGATCTTGAGGTCGAGCACTGCCCGTTGATCGATCGTGCCGGAGTAGAGCTTCCAGGCGAACTCGAACATCTCCGAGTCGTCGGTGATCCGCTCCCGCATCTGCTCATGCACCACGGTCTTGGGGAGATCGGCGTTGCAGTCTGCCTGGTAGAGCATCTGCACAACGAGTTCACGGGCTTTGCTGCGACGCGACATAGAGGAACCGAAGGGGTTTCGAACGGGGAAGGTCACTGGACGTGGGTGAGGAATGCCCCTCACAGGGATTTCACTCAGGGCAACTGGCGCAGCACATCAATCAACTCAATCGCCGCCAAGGCGGCCTCAGCCCCCTTGTTGCCGACCTTGCCGCCCGCTCGGTCCAGAGCCTGCTCCATCGTCGGGCAAGTCAGCACTCCAAACATCACCGGCACACCCGTCCGCTGGCCCGCCTGCATCAGCCCCTGGGCCGTGGCGTGGTTGATGTATTCGTGGTGAGTGGTCGAGCCTTGGATGACCGCCCCGAGGGCAATCACAGCCGCGTACTTGCCGGAACTGGCCAGCTTCTCAGCCACCAGTGGCAGTTCGAACGACCCCGGCACCCAGACGGCTGTGATGTTCGATTCCGAAGCCCCATGCCGCCGCAAGGTGGAGACGGCCCCCTCCAGCAACCGGGCGGTCACCAGATCATTGAACCGCGACACCACGATCGCGAACGAGTCGTCCGGCCGCGCCAGCATCTGACCTTCCACTGTCTGAACCATGTCGCTGTGAGTCTCCCAGGAATCTCCGCCAGCCCACCGGGGACAGCGGAACGCTCTATCATAACGCCCCGGCAATCAACTGGCGAATTGAGGCCGAAGATTCTGCGGCAGGGTGTGTGCCTCAAAAAAATAGGCAGGGCTTTCCTAGGGGGGCACTGCATCTGCAAACCCCAGCCAGGAACCTCGTATCTGGCTGGGCTTGGGGGGGGATTTTTCTCACACAAAGGCACAAAGGCCGTCCGGTCACC
>JAYTWO010000520.1:0-12588 GCA_043743415.1 Planctomycetota bacterium | reverse complement strand
CCCTATTTTTCGGGTGTCCCTGCCGGGACAAGGAGAGCGATGCCACTGGGCACGAGTCTCGTCGAATTCACCACGGTTGTGGGCGAAGCCCACTCCGTGCCTTTGTGGTGAATTTCCGAACGCTGCCGACTTTTGTGATGCACACACCGCCGGGAGAATCGTCAATCGCTGATCGCACGTCGACAGTGAAAACTCGATCGCCCCTAAGACACGACGCGGAGCGTGGTAGCATGTTGGACTTATGGCCGCTCGGCTGCCAGCCGCGCTACGGCGTATGCACAGGCCCCGACGGAATGCTCGGGCCCGAGAACACCGGCCAGCGAGAGCGTTTCGACGCTTGCGAGCGATGGGATTTCTCGCAGCACCTGCCGGGCGATGAACTCCCCTTCGCCGGAGAGCAGCACCAGGCGGGGCGGACCACTCTGCCGGGCCAGCACTCTCTCGACGGCTTCGCGAATCTGTGTCCGCTGGAGCGCGGCCCACTGCCGGGCGAGCTCATCCGTCTCGCGTTCGTCGATCTCCTCCGAGTCCGCGCAGAGCATCCGCACCAACCGGTCGCGGGCGAACTCCCGCGTGGCCGGACGACCGTTGGCGGTGTTGCTGTCGTCGGGAGCCTCGGGGAGCGAGCCAAGCCAGAGATGCACATCTCGCATCGTCGCGAATAGCTCCGCGGCGATCCCGATGGGCTGACCGCGAAACTGAATCTGCGGAGCCAACGCACAGAGCGGAGTCCGTCTGACTCCCGTGTAGACCAGTTCCCCGCTCCGCAGCCGAGTCGGGTCGGTCCCGCCCTCGTGTACGGGCATGCCGTGGCTGAGCGGGATGATGTCGGTGGTGGTCGAGCCGATGTCGATCAGCAGCGCAGCCCCTTGTGGACAGGCCCGTCCAGCCCAGGTAGCCAGCGCATGCCAATTCGCCGCGGCCACGAGGATCGGGAACTCGCGGGCCTCGTCGACGGTGAAGAACTCCGCCCCGGTTTGCCAGACGCGGATCTCGGCATCGGGAAAGGCGTCCTCGACCGACCGGAGGATGCGGTTGACCCCCTCGGCCTTCGTGCGGAAGCAGTCGGCGAGTTCGCCGGTCATCGTGACAGCGACCGATGTCTCTCCGCACGCGCCGAGCGTGGACGCCATCGAGGTCAACGCCTTCGCCAATCCGCCGGGATCTCTCCACATCGGGAAGGTCATCTCGACGGTGCGGTGCATCCCATCCGACGCCTTGAGGTTCGCCCCGCCGATATCGAGGCCGATCGCTGTCCTCATTCAAACTCTCCCCCAGCGTTGAACACCACACCCCCGGTCCGCCACCGAGGAGGCTGAGGAGAAGTCTCCTCACCGATCCAGAGCGCCGCCAGGTTGTCGAGGCACAGCCGCTGGTAACCGACATAGCTCGTGGTCAGACGCGGGTTGATCTCGATAATCAGTGGGGGCTCCCTGTGGTCGTGGGATAGGCTTCCAGCCTGTCGAGTCTGGTTCAGGGAATGACAGGCTGGAAGCCTATCCCACGAAACTTCCGGGATCAGGACATCCACCCCGACATACCCGAACAGGCCGGGTATCGTCGACAACGTTTCTCGGATGAGCGAGTCCAGAGAACCGGACTCAGTCGTGGCTGGAATCCGCCCCCCCAGGTAGGCAAACCCCTGTTCCGGGTCGATGAACTGCTCTGCCACCGGCAGCACATGGACCTTCCCCGCCCGGTCGATGATGGCTCCCACCGAGAGCGATTGCCCGCGGATCCACGGTTGGGCAATGGCTTCCGTGCAGCGGTTTCGCGAGTCGTACTGGCGGATCGCGGCTTCCCACTCCGAGGCCGATAGGACCAATTGCATCGCCTGCGACCCCGCCCCCATCCGCAACTTGAGAACTCTCGGCCAAGGGAGCGAGCCCCGTTCGTCGGCGTGGTCTCGATGGGTTGGAATGGTGGGGATCCCGCAGTCCGTTAAATGCTCGTACAGCGCCCATTTGTCACCGCACAGGTCGATTGCCTCGACCGAGCCGTTGAAGCTGTGGAGTGTTGTCGGTGGCTCCGCGACAGAACGTGCTGTGACGGAGCGACCGACGACAGAGACTCGTCGCAACAACTCGTTATCGAGTTCGGGAGCGATCACAGACACGCCATCGACTTCCGCACACAAGCGGGTAAAAACCTCGCGTTCCTCTTGCGGGCCGGAGACGGAAATCACCTCCAATGCCGGTGAGGTCACGTCGAGCGAGGCACTCAACCGCCGGTCCCAGGTCGTCACCACCCGCAGTTCCGGGAGGCGCAGCAGGTCGCGCAGGAAGGCCCGCAACATGGCTGCCCCCTCGCGGACCAGACTCGCGGGCCGCTCGCCGCCAGACCAGCCTCCTCCGCAAATGAATTCGGAAACGAACAGACGCAAACCGGACTCCTGCAAGCAAACACGACGACGAGAGTTCATCCGCTGCCCATTGGCCCGACTTCGCCGCTCGGATGCAACGAAGCGTCTTGGCGTTCACGAGCATCGCGTTGGATGGCCGCTATGTCACCCGGGAACCCCTTGCCGATCAGCGGTCGACCGAAGGCCGGTCCGCTGCTGCTGCTGCAGCGTGTTGGACAGTGCGATCTCGCAGCCGCTTCAACAACGGATCTTGCAGATTTTGCGAGGCCAGCCACTTCAACTCTTCCTCCAGCGTCAGGCCTTCGATCTCTGCCGAAATCTTGTCCCGGGCAGATCGCATCATCCCGACCGCGTCCAACTTCTTCGTGGACTGATTCATCGGACAACACCTCTCGTGGAGTGCGAATCTCGATCATCGGATAGCCCTGCCGCAGGTTGACAGAGTTATCGCCGTGGATCCGCTGCAGATTGACGATGTGCTTGAAGTTCCAACTCACCAAGACATCGACGCGGGCAACGGTCGCGATGGCAATCTGTTGGGCGTCGGCCCGCATCTTTCCGGTGATCACGCCTGTCGCAATAGATGCCTCTGCAAGCTCCGTCGCCTCTGCGTCCAGCGGAAGCGTCTCGATGTTCGCTTCGGGCACGGAGGCCAGTCGCCGACGAACCGTGATGGGTGCCGCTGCCAATTCTTGAACCGCAAGACTGGATAGAACAAGGACGCGTTCTCCCCGAACGAAACTCTCCATGAGTCGGATGGAGTACTCCGCGAACTCTTCGTCCTCGCAGCCACCAAGGACCGATGTGTCCGTGTCGATTCGGAACTTCATGGTCGCATCATATCTGAGTTCACCGTCGACATCCTCCCTGATCGATCGAACCTTACGCCACGCCTTCGCAGATGTGTGCGTCAGGAAAGTCGGCAGCAGCCAGTTTCTGCCCCCTCTCCCCACAGACATGTCCTCAGTGAACGTCGCGTTGCCAGTGGGGAGAGGGGGCAGGAGACGCGAGTTGCCGACTTTCCTGATGCACACACCCTTCGCAGATTCCGCAGACTCTCAGTAGCTGTCGCCCCCCTGATTCCGCTAACCTCTATGGCTTGCGGTCTTTTCAGGTTCCGTTCCACGCCTGTTGTGCAGGGGTGGCTGGTCAGAAATGCCTCTCATCGCTGGGGTTCCCAGCGTTCGGGGGTGCAGGAAGCAGGGATGATCCTTGCCGTCCCGCAGGCCAGTGACCCGAGCGATCGTCAGGGAGTCGTCAGTGTCGCTTGCGAAGTTGTTCGAGTCGAAATTCCGCGGAGACATCCGCTTCCGTGGGGCCGCGTACGTCCAGGCTGAGCGGGTTGCCATCACGCGAGTGCTCGCTGATGAACTGTACGCCATCGTCCGCGACGGCGTGGAGTTCCACACCCAGCTCAGTCGCCAGAACGGTGAGCTGCGCATGTTTTGCAGTTGCGTCGGCGAGGGGAACACCCGCGACCCGGCCTGCAAGCACTTGTGGGCCACGCTGTTGGCGGTCGACCATGGCCAGTTGATGAGTTCCCCCGCGCGGCCGGGACACGTCCCGCCGTTTGTGCAGGAGATCGTCCCGTCGCTGCTCGACACCCCGTTCGTCGATGAAGACGATCTGGGGAGTGATGTCTACACCCCGTCTTCCACGACGCGCACGCTGGTCGCCCCCGCCACGGCGTCTCCGAAATCTCCGGTCATCCGGACAGTGGCGCTCCGGGACTGGGAGGTCAAGCTCCGCGAACTGCGGACGCACATGGTCCCGGCAGCCACCTCGGGCGACGCGGGGGGGTCGCGCGAGCGCGAAATCTTCTACGAAGTCGACATTGAGGAGAGCCTCAAGTCCGAAATGCTGGTGATCCAGACTTCGCAGCGTCAGATTCGCGCCAGCGGTCAATGGGGCAAGCTCAAGCCGCTCAAGGTCCGCCCCGGCAAGCTGGAAGAGATCGAACACCAGGACGACCGCCAGATTCTGGCCTACCTGATCGGCGGCACGCCCGACCGGTCGGGCTGGTTCGCCCAGCAGGCCGAGTTCCAATCGGCATTGTTCCGGTATCGACTGCCGTATGAGCTGTGTACGCTGCTGCTCCCGCTGATGTGCCGGACGGAGCGATTGCGATTCCTGGGCGACGAAACCAAGGCGACTCCCTCTCTGTCGTGGGACGAGGGGGACCGCTGGACGCTGTGCATGGCACTGCGTTCCGAGGAAGACAAGGAGTCCTGGAAGCTGGCGGGCGAACTGCGTCGCGGCGATGCCGTGCTGCCGCTCACCGAGGTCCGTGTGATCGTCCCCGGTGGCTTGGTCATCGCGGGCAACGTCATCAGTCAGGTCGACGACTTTGGGGCGTTCGACTGGGTGCGGCTCCTGCGCTCCGAGCAGAATATCTCGGTTCCGATCGCGGAGCAGCGCGAGTTGGTCGACCAATTGCTCGACATGCCGACGTTGCCCCAGCTCGACCTGCCAGCGGAGTTGCGGCTCAATGAAATTCGGGCCACTCCGCGACCGTTCCTGACCCTCAAGTCGCCGCGCACCAAAGGGTGGCGGCATGAACGCCTGACGGGCGTCGTCGAGTTCGAATACGAAGGGGCCGTCGTTCCCGGGGCGAGTGCCCAGTGGGCCATCGTCCAGCGCGATCAGGGACGCTGCATCCTGCGCGATCGGGCACTCGAGACGAACTCGTGGTCGCAACTCAAAGAGGCGGGCTTCCGACGCCTGCTCGATCATCGCCAGACACTGCACGATGTCGAGATTCCGGTCGGTGATTTGGCGACCGCGGTGCGGAAACTGATCCCGCACGGGTGGGCCGTGCGTGCTGATGGCAAGCAGATTCGGCAAGGCACCGCCCTGCAGTTCCGCATCCGCACCGGAATCGACTGGTTCGAACTCGGCGGCGATGCGGACTTCGACGGCGTTAAAGCGTCGTTCCCCGAACTGCTGGCTGCGCTCAAACGCGGCGACAACACGATCCGGCTGGACGATGGCTCGCTCGGCATCCTCCCGGAGAACTGGCTCCAGCAATACGGCATGCTGGCCGGGCTCGGCTCGGTCGAAGAGGACCATCTGCGGTTCAGTGCGACGCAGGTCGGCCTGCTCGATGCCTTGCTCGAAGATGAGCCGTCCGTGGATGTCGACGCTCAGTTCCTGATCATCCGCGACAAGCTGCGCAACTTCGAGGGGGTCGCGCCGGGCATCGAGCCTGTGGGTTTCACCGGGACGTTGCGGCCTTACCAGCGCGAGGGATTGGGCTGGATGAAGTTCCTGCAGGACTTCCACTTCGGGGGTTGCCTGGCCGACGACATGGGGCTCGGAAAGACGGTGCAGTTGCTCGCCCTGCTGCTGGAGCGCTCCAGCACGGTGGCGGTCCGCCGTCCGTCCGTGATCGTGGTGCCCAAGTCGCTGATGTTCAACTGGGTTCAGGAAATCGAACGCTTCACGCCCGAACTCAAGTACCTCGAATACTCCGGGCTGCAACGGGCCGAGTTGCGGGAACAGCTCACCAAGGTCGACATCGTGCTGACCACCTACGGCACCTTGCGCCGCGATGTGATCGAACTCCGCGATATCCAGTTCGACTACGCGGTCCTGGATGAAGCCCAGACGATCAAGAACTCGACCTCGCAGGTGGCCAAAGCGTGCCGCCTGATCAAGGCGGAACACCGGCTGGCCCTCAGCGGTACACCCATCGAGAATCATCTCGGCGATCTCTGGTCGATCTTCGAGTTCCTCAATCCGGGGATGCTCGGTCGCAGCTCGGCCTTCCGGGTCAATGCCCTCGATGGCAAGGACTCGCAGTCCCGCCAGATGCTGGCCAAGGGAATTCGCCCGTTCGTGCTGCGTCGCACCAAACGCGAGGTGGCTGCGGACCTGCCCGACAAGTTCGAGGAAACGATTTTTTGCCAGATGGGCAAACGCCAGCGGGCACTCTACAGCGAACTCCGCGAGCACTATCGCGACTCGCTGCTGGGGATGGTCAAGTCGCAGGGGATGAACAAGTCCCGCATGCACGTGCTGGAAGCACTGCTGCGACTGCGGCAGGCGGCGTGCCATCCCGCCCTGCTCGATCGCGAAACCAAGGAAGAGCCGTTCGCCAAGCTCGACGTGCTGCTGCCGCACATTGAGGAACTGATCGAAGAGGGGCACAAGTCGCTCGTCTTCTCGCAGTTCACCAGCATGCTGTCGATCGTCAAGCAACACCTCGACAAGCGCGGCGTGCCATACGTCTACCTCGACGGCAAGACCCGCAACCGCAAGCAGGTTGTGGAGCAGTTCCAGAACGACCCCGACACCAAGGTGTTCCTCATCAGTTTGAAGGCCGGGGGCTTGGGCTTGAATCTCACCGCCGCCGAGTACGTGTTCCTGCTCGACCCGTGGTGGAACCCCGCCGTCGAGGCCCAGGCCATCGACCGCGCCCATCGCGTGGGCCAGACACGGCAGGTCTTTGCGTACCGCTTGATCTGTAAGGACACCGTCGAGGAAAAGATCCTCGAACTCCAGAAGAAAAAGCGGGAACTCGCCGACGCCATCCTGGCCGCCGAAGAGGGTTCGGTGCTGGAGACGCTGACTGCCGAGGACTTGGAGCAGTTGTTGTCGTAGTGGTCCATTGTGGTGCGCGACGCTCCGCGTCGCACGTCACGACGCGGAGCGTCGTGCGACACGAGTCCGGGAGGCGACGATGTGGTTCCTGCAACAGCGCCATCGCCAGCCGGAGTTGATGGACCAGCCGGGCCTTTCGGAAGCGGAGCATCGTCAGGCTTTGGCCGGGTTGCGGCGGGTCAATCTACTCAGCACCAGCGTGTCGCAGCTCTGGTCCGCGCTGCGTGCCTGGGCTCCGACCGACTCCCAACACCCTCCGCTGCGAGTGCTGGATGTGGCGTGCGGCGGAGGCGATGTGGCCATTCGACTGGCGACTCGGGCTCGTCAACAGCAGATTCCGATCACGATTCATGGTTGCGACCTGAGTCCGACGGCGCTCCAGCTGGCCCGCGAAGCCAGCCAGCGGGCGGGGCTGCCGGAGATGGAATTCTTTTCCCAGGACGCGCTGCGCGAGCCGCTTCCGCTCGATTATGACATCATCATCTGTTCTTTGTTCCTGCATCATTTGGATGAACACGATGCATTGAAACTGATGCGGGACATGTCGATCGCCGCGCGGAAGGCCATCCTCATCGATGATCTGCAACGGACGCGCTGGGGGTATGCCCTGTGCTGGGTCGGGTGCCGGATTCTCACTCGCTCGAAGATCGTGCATACGGACGGACCACTCTCGGTTCAGGGCGCCTTCACGGTCCGTGAGGTCCAGAGCCTCGCGGACCAATGCGGACTGCCGGGGGCCCGGATTCAGCGGCATTGGCCCCAGCGGTTCCTGCTCTCCTGGGAGCGCCCGTGACTCTTCACCCATGGCACGGAAGTGATCTCGAAACCATCCCGTGGGACGTGGTCGTGATCGGGGCCGGACCCGGGGGCAGCATCACCGCGCGGGAAGCCGCGCGGCAGGGACTTCGCACTCTGCTCCTGGAAGGGCGAGCGTTTCCGCGTCAGAAGGTCTGCGGCGGCTGCCTCAATCCCCGCGCCCTGGGCGTCCTGTCGGCGGTGGGATTGCAAAGCCTCGTCGACGAGCTGCACGGCGAGCCGATTCGTGGCATTGTGTTGCGATCAGGCGGACTCTCGGCAGACGTGATCCTGCCTGCGGGACTGTCGGTGACTCGGCACCGGCTCGATGCAGCACTCTTGCAGGCCGCCAGCGCTGCGGGAGTCACCGTTGTCACGGAGACTACGGCCACTGTCGAGCCTGATCTCCGCGACGGTCTGCGGAGGATCACGTTGCACCACCAGGGGCAAACGCGCGCGGTCCGCTCCCGAGTCGTCGTCTGTGCCGACGGGTTGCTGCGTTCTTCGCTGCGCTCCCTCCCCGAGATGCAGCCCGGACCCGCGCCCGGTGCCCGCATGGGAGTCGGCATCGTTCTCTCCAGGGATCAGTGGTCCGCAGTTGTGGCCGACCGAATCCCGCGAGAGCGAATCACGATGATCGTCGGACGCGGCGGATATGTGGGTCTGGCGTGGGCGGAGGACCAACAACTCAGCGTGGCGGCTGCGGTCGATCCTCAGCTGGTGAAAGCCACCGGATCACCCTCGAAGGCCGTGCATCAGATTCTGTCCGCGTACGGGATCGACTTTCCGGTCATCGACAGCGGGTGGTCCGGGACACCTCCGCTCACGACGGCTCCCCGCTGGAATGCGGCCGAGCGGCTGTTCGTCATTGGCGACGCAGCGGGATACGTCGAGCCCTTCACCGGTGAGGGGATGGCGGCGGCCCTGGAGCAGTCCGTCGCCGTGCTGCCGCTGGTCGTCCAGGCCGCTGACGAGTGGCGTTCCGAACTTGCCGCAGCGTGGCAGACGCAGCATCGCACTCACTTTCAGCGCCGACTGGGAGCCTGCCGGATGGCGTCTGCCATTCTGCGCCGTCCGTGGGTATCCTCCATCACGTTGCAGCTCATTCGCACCTTCCCGACAGTCGCTGGTTACATGGTCCAGGCCATCAACCGGACCTCCTCTTCGCCTCCCACGGCCTGATCGAGCCACTGATGACATTTGGAATTCACGGTCTGGGGCTTGCGATCCCCAAGCGATCTCTGTCACAGGAGCTGGCAGCTGAGCACTCCGTCGAAATGTGGGGCGAAGTCCATCAGCGCGGGGGTATCGTTCGCGCCCTGTATCGTCGCTCCGGAGTCAAGCAGCGGCACAGCGTGCTGATTGATCCTCTCGATGATCCAGACATCTTTCAACAGACGTTTTACCAGCCCGCTCGCGATGCCAGTGACCGGGGTCCGTCCACGCAAGTGCGCATGGATCGCTACGAGCGCGAGGCGCTCCCGCTGGGCCTCCGCTCCTGTACAGCAGCCCTCCAAAACGCGGGAGTCGCCCCCGAGGAGATCACGCACCTGGTCACTGTGTCGTGCAGCGGGTTCAGCGCTCCCGGCGTCGACATGGGCTTGATCGAAGAACTCCAAATGCGGCGCGAGGTCTCGCGAACCCACGTCGGTTTCATGGGCTGCCACGGAGCGTTCAACGGACTGCGCGTCGCCAAGGCTTACGCGGAGAGCGATCCAGGGGCCTGCGTCCTGTTGTGCTGCATCGAGATTTGCAGTCTGCACCAACAGTATTCCAACGACGCTCAGCAGATTGTGGCGAACGCCCTGTTTTCGGATGGCTCGGCGGCTGTGGTCGGCAGGTCCACGGACACGATCACGGGGGCGTGGCAACTGAAGTCCCAGCGTTCTCTGGTTCTCCCGGAGACTCGCGACATGATGAGTTGGAGGATTGGCGACAACGGGTTCCTGATGACCCTCGATCCCCAGGTGCCGGATATTATCGGTAAACACTTGCGTCCGTGGGTCACGGAGTGGCTGCGTCCGTTGGGTATGTCTGTGGAACAGATTCCAACGTGGGCCGTCCATCCCGGCGGACCGCGAGTGCTAACGGCGTGTACTGCGGCACTGGGGATTGCGGACTCGGCAGTCGATGTGTCGCGTGAGGTGCTGGCTCAGAATGGGAATATGTCGTCGCCGACGATTCTGTTTATCCTGGACGCTCTCCGACGGCGGGAAGCTCCACTGCCGTGCGTCTCGCTGGCCTTTGGGCCGGGGTTGACGATCGAGGCGGCGTTGTGGGTGTAGGGACGGGTGAATTGCCAGCGATGACGCCGGGGATGTACAGTGGCGGCTCGCTGGAACTCGTGTTCATTGTCTCAGGTGCCCGCACATGAAGACCGCTTCTGGATCGACCGTCATCACCAATGGACAAATCATTGACGGCACGGGGGCGGCTCCGATTCCGCAGGGGGTGGTCGTCATCCGGGATGGCCGCTTGAGCTATGTCGGTCCGGCGAACGAGGCCGACACGATCCCACACGATGCCGTGCGGATCGATGCCAAAGGCGGCACGATCATGCCGGGACTGGTCGAAGCACACTTCCACCCGACCTACTTCAACGTGGCCGCTCTCGAAGATCTCGACATCAAGTATCCGGTCGAGTACGTCACGATCCTGGCCGCGTGCAATGCCAAGCTGGCGCTGGAGTGCGGATACACTTCGGCTCGCAGCGGGGGGAGTCTGTTCAACATTGATGTCTGGCTGAAGAAGGCGATTGAGAATGACATGGTTCCCGGCCCGCGCATGGCCGCCAGCGGTCGCGAAATCTGCGGCGCGGCGGGGTTGATGGACTGGAACCCCGATTACCGCAAGATTGGAATGGAGGGGTTGGTGCTGCTCATCAACGGCCCGGACGAGGCCCGGGCCGCGGTCCGCAAGCTGGTCAAAGACGGCGTCGAATGGGTCAAGACCTACCCCACCGGCGACGCCGCAGCCCCCGACGTGAACGATCATCATACGCTGTGTATGACGTTCGAGGAGATGCACGCTGTGGTCGCGACGGCTCATAACCACGGGATGAAAGTCACCGGCCACTGCCGAGCGACCGAGGGGATTAAGAACGCCCTCAAGGCCGGGTACGATGCCATCGAGCATGGGACGTTCATGGATGACGAGACGATGGAGCTGTTGCTGGCCCGCGATGTGCCGGTGGTGCCGGCCCTGTACTTCGAACAGGCGAGTATCGAGCACGGCCCGGCGTTTGGTATGGGGCAAAAGGTGATCGACGGGCATCAAGAGACCCTCGAAGGCGGAGCTGAGTCTGCTCGTCGCATCTTGAAAGAGGGTGGTCGACTGGGCATGGGCGGCGATTACGGATTCGCCTGGAATCCGCATGGGGACTATGCCAAGGAGCTGACGTTCTTCGTGAACTACGTCGGGTTCACGCCGCTGCAAACGATCATGTGCGCCACCCAGACCGGTGCCGAGATACTGGGTCGTGGCCACGAACTCGGCACGCTGGAGGTCGGCAAGCTGGCCGATGTGTTGATCGTGGACGGCGATGTGGCGAAGGACATTTCGATCTTGGAGAAGCGAGAGAAGTTCATCGCCGTGATGCAGGGCGGGATCATCAAGGCCGGGCAACTGGCGTGACGCAATACGAAAGCCCTGGGGTTGCAACCCCAGGGCTTTGTGCGAATTGAGCAGTGGTCATCGCCACATGTCGATTGAAAGAAGAGGCTGGAACACTAATCTCCGCTGATCTCCACTGATCCTGATCCCGAACCAGATTAGTGTTGATTAGCGAAGATCAGTGTTCCAAACCTCTGAATGAACACGTGTTTTGAAACTGGTCTAAGAACTGACGACAGAAGACCGAGAACTTCATCCATGCCCAGTCCCACCGAACTTCTGTCGCTGTACCGAGCCATGCTGACGATCCGACTCACGGAGGAGGAACTGGCCCGTTGCCATCAGCGCGGGCTGGTGCATGGGGCGTGTCATACCTATGTCGGGCAGGAAGCGATTGCGTCGGGCGTGTGTGCTCATCTCACGGCACAGGACACCGTCTTCAGCACGCATCGCGGTCATGGGCATGCGCTGGCCAAGGGGATGCCGCCGCGTGAGTTGATGGCGGAGCTGTTCGGGCGGGCGACGGGCTGTTCGCGAGGACGCGGCGGGAGCATGCACATCTTCTCTCCCGAGATCGGCATGATGGGGACCAGTGGCATCGTGGGGCCGTGCATCCTGCAAGCCTGCGGCGGGGGGTATAGCTCCAAGCTGATGCAGACCGGGAACGTCGGCGTGGCGTTCTTCGGCGATGGGGCGGTGAATAACGGAGCCTTCCACGAGGGGCTCAACATGGCGAGTATTTGGAAGCTGCCGGTGTTGTTCATCTGCGAGAACAACCAGTTCGCGACCGAGGTGCCGTTCCAGTATGCCAGCGGGATTCCGGATGTTGGGCGGCGGGCAGCCAACTATGGACTGCCCGGCGTGGAGGTCGATGGCAACGATGTCCTGGCGGTGTTCGAGGCAGCGAAGGAAGCGGTCGCGCGGGCGCGCTCCGGCGGCGGAGCGACCCTCATCGAGTGCAAGACCTACCGCACCCGCGCCCACGCCGAAGGGATGGGCGACTTCACCTACCGCACGAAGGAAGAGGTCGAAGCCTGGAAGAAGAAGTGCCCGATCTCGCGGCTGCGAACTCGGATGCTCGCGGAGTTCAAGATCGCCGAAGCCGACATCGCGGCCATTGACACAGAGATCGCCCACCGGGTCGCGGAGGCGAAACAATTCGCAGAGGCCAGTCCGCCTCCTGATTCGGCGACCGCGATGACACATATCTATGCGGA
>JAYTWO010000519.1:0-7098 GCA_043743415.1 Planctomycetota bacterium | reverse complement strand
ATGCTTCTTGCGAAACTCACTCAGCGTCGTGTGATCGATCGTCCGCCCCTCGACCAACCACCGAAAATCCAACCGCACTCGCAACGCCTCCTCCAGCGCGCGACTCGACCGAATCCGCGTCAACAACCCCCATAACAACACCCCCGCCAACACTCGCGGATGAATCGGCGGCTGACCCCGCGTGAGGTCATACCCCACCTCCCAAGCCGACCAATCCAGCCGCGCCAATATCCCATCGAACAACCGCACTGGATGGTCCGCCGCAATCACCTCATCCAACTTCGTCGCAAACAACACCATCTGCCCCCGCGACTCCGGAGTCCCCGCCCAATATTCCATCACCGCTCCCTCCCCCACTGGCCCATCCGAAGCGGAATGGTAAAAGGTTCGAGGATTAAAACAGCAGGCCGGTGAGTCCGCCCGCTCGCTCGCTACGGTCTGGCACGCGACCGTTGAGCTGTGACGCGAAGTCGTTGGGAAGGGATCCCAATCTCACCGATCGCACCCATGTGTTCTGCGGCTTCTGGACCATCACACTATCAGTTGGGATGAACCGGTTTGTTGTGGCGTACCGAACGAGTACAGTAGGGCGAACGACATCGATCCCTCCCCAGAGGTCGCCCAGTCGACCCGCCTCGATCGGAGACATCCATGCGACGCTCGCTTTTGTGTGTATGGTCATTGGCTTTGTTTCTCGTGCCTGACCTGTCCGCTGAGGACGCCCCTCCGGCAGCGACGCGGTTCGTCGACCACTCCCTGCTGATCGCTCCGGAGTTGCCGTGTACCTGGCCCACACATCCGTTCCCCCGGTTTCAGATCACGCATCAGCGGGTCATCGGGCCGGACTCGCCATACAACATTGACACGCTGTTGATCGATGGCAACACCGGGACTCAACTCGATGTGCCGCCGCATTCGGTGGCTCGTCCGGAGTTGAAGCGGGAGAAGTCGGGGCCGTTTGGTCTGTCGACGACCGACAAGATCGAAGCCTGGCAGTTCGGCGGCGAGGCGTGCGTCGTCGATATCCGCGATCTGCTCGATCAGGCGGGCAACGGCATCAGTCCGCTGGTGACGCCCTCGCACATCGAGCGGTTCGAGAAGCTGCATCGCCCGGTGCGATTCGGCGATGTGGTGCTGTTCCGCAGCGACTACTCCGACACGTATTACCGCCCGTTCCCCGAAGGGCTGCGGTACATCGCCGCTGTCGTCGACCGCCAGGCCCCCGGCTACCCCGATCCCGATCCGGAGTGCATGGAGTTCCTCGGAAAACGCGGGGTCATGACCCTCGGCACCGACAGCGCGAGTATGGGGCCGATGCCGGATCTCGCCGAGCCGACGCACTACGCGGGTCTCAAGTACGGCATGATCTGGACCGAAGGGGCGACCAACCTTGGCGAGTTGCCGCCGACCGGGGCGTTCTACATCAACCTCGGTCCGAAGCATAAAGACGGCCCCTACGGAGCGGGTCGAGCCTTCTCGATCGTCGGGGGTGATCTCCCGAAGAAGTTGATCGAGGCCGCCCAGGCCAAGCGGGCGATCGACCTCTCGCCCACACTGGCCGCCAATTCACCGATCACGCATCCGGGAATCGGCACCGGCCAGCACCGGCAGGTGTATCTCAAGGTCGACTTCCTGTACTCCGAGTACCTCGATTTGTGGCACCATACCCATCTGATGGATGCCATGGCCGGGACGCACCTCGTCCCGCCGTCATTCGCCCTCCCACCGAAGGACGCCCAACCGGTCTACTCCCCGGAAGTCCGAGGCTGGCTGGCCGAGTACGAACAAAAATACGGCCCGCGCGGGACCAGTTCGCTGACCACCGACCAAGTGCCGCTCGACTGGACCTGCGGACCGGCTCGCGTGATCGACGTGACCTCACTCGTGGGGAGCATCGACAAGCCAAAATGGCCCGCCTCGCCGGAGATCACCGTGGCTCACATTCAAACTGCGGAAAAAGCGAACGGGGCCTTGAAGCCGGGTGATGTGGTGCTGTTCCGTACCGGTCATCTCGACTCGTACCTGGACTGGGAGAGCCAGAACTCACTACTTACGAAAAATCCCGTGGAGTGGAATGCCGTCGTCATCGAGCGCATGAAGGCGCAGGTCTGGGCCGATCCCCTCTCTGGCAAGAGCGAAGGCTGGCCCGCCCTCGGTCCCGACGCCATCATTTACCTCAAGTCCAAAGGCATCCGCTGCGTCGCCACCGACGCCCCGGACCTCGGCGGAGTCGATCCCCAGCGGGCCTTAATGACCTACTGGGCGCTGGGATCCCACGAGATGGTCGGCGTCGAGTTCCTGCACCACTTGAAGGAGCTGGACCAAGCCCCGCAGGCGTACTTCCTCTTTGCCGCACTCAAGATTCGAAACTGCCACGGCGGGCCGGGGCGGGCGATTGTCCTGTGGTGAATGGAGAGTCGCCTTTCGCTCCGCGATTGGCGACTCTCATCGAGAGACCGTCCTTTACCCCGTCAGCCCGATCCGGCAGAACTTCTTCTTCCCCACCCACACCAACAGCCCCTCGGTCACTTCGATTAACTGATCGTACTTCTCGATCTTGATCCGGGCTTCGGTCAAAGCCGCTGAGCCCTGGTCGATCTGCCGCCGAGCCTCTGTCGAGGACGGACACAGCCCGAGCTGCTTGAGCAGGATCGACGCGGGGAGCTTCCCGTTCGTCAATAAGGCCGCCGAGACTTGCACCACCGGAATGTCCGAGGGGAGTGCCCCTTCGCTGATCTCGCGCTGCCAGCGATCAGCGGCTTCAGCGGCCAGCTCAACGGTGTGGTACTCGCCGATGATCGCCTTGGCGAGAGCGATCTTGGCCGCCTTGGGGTGACCGGCCAGCAGTTGCTCCACATCGGCCAGCGAAATACTGGTGAGCAACTCGAAGTACATTTTGAGGCACGCATCCGGCACCTGCATGAACTTCTTCATCATGTCGTACGGCGATTCCGAAATCCCGATGTAATTGCCCAGACTCTTCCCCATCCGCCGCACGCCGTCCAGCCCCACCAGAATCGGCGACATCACGCCGATCTGCTGCGAGAGGCCCTGATCCTGTTGCAGGTCGCGAGCCAGCATGAAGCTATACAACTGCTCCGTCCCGCCGAGTTCGATGTCAGACCGGATCTTGACCGAGTCCCACGCCTGCATGATGGGGTACAGACATTCATGCAGGTAGATCGGAGTCTCGGCGGCGAACCGCTTCGAGAAGTCGTCGCGGGTCAGCATCTGGGCCACCGTGACCTTGCTCGTCAGTTCCAGAATCTCGGCGAACGACATCGGGCCGAACCAGTCGCCGTTGCGATGCACCTCGGCATGAGTGAGGTCGATCACCTTGCCGACCTGTTCCAAGTAGGTCTTCGAGTTCGCCTCGACCATCTCCGCGGTCAACCGCGCCCGCGTCTGATCCCGCCCGCTCGGGTCGCCCACGAGCGCGGTGTAGTTCCCAATAATAATGACCGCCTTGTGCCCCAGTTCCTGAAACTGCCGCATCTTCCGCATCGGCACCGTGTGCCCCAAATGCAGATCGATCCCCGTCGGGTCGATGCCGTACTTGATTCGCAATGGCGTGCCGGTATCACGGCTGCGCTGCAGCATCAAGGCAATATCCGCTTCAGGAACAATCTTCTCGACCCCGCGACGGATGAGGGCGAGTTGGTCAGCAACGGGTGGGAACTGCATGGGTGGTTTGAAGTCCGGGGAAGAGATCTGAGTCGCCGCGAATTCTATCGCCACAATGCCCAGAAGTGGTAACCCCGAGGGCAGAAGTACGACGAGGCGAATTCCGGTTCATCCGACAACTTGGGGGGGCGTAGTCATGTGACGACGCCCCGCCCAAACAGTCGGATGAACCCAATTTGAACCATTCCCATTTGGGACACTTCTCGCCGATGCCGACAACTTGCGAAGCCGACCAAGTGATGGTCGTGGCTCACTCGGTCCGAATTCGCATGTGAGAAGGGATGGACTTGTACACAGATTTCACTGATTGTCACAGATTCGCAACAGTCTGCGGTGGCGACATCGGGCGAGCGGTTGCATTCCGCCCCTCTGAATCTGTGCTGATCTGCGAAATCTGTGTACGAAACCTCGGACTCCCAATGAGTCGGGCGGGCCACGGGCCTCACGCTGTGGGCCTCGCCGTTCACTGTTGGGCTGTTGGCTTCAGCGCGGAGCGTCTCTTTTTGTGATCTACAGGCTGGACTCCAACGAGTATTCCTCGCCGCCGATAAACGTCTTCTCCACATGCAGCGTCTGACTGAGCACGACCACATCGGCGTGCTTGCCGACGGTCAAGCTGCCGACTGTTTTGGCGATGCCAGTGCGTTCGGCGGGGGTCAGGCTGGCCATGCGGATCAGGTGCGGGAGCGGGGCTTGCGTGGCCTCGCGCATGGTGCGGAGCATGTGGTCCAGGCCGACGACGGAGCTGGCGAGGTGGCCCCCGTCGAGGGTGCGGCCCACCTGGCCATCGCTGGCGATCAGCGAGCCGTCGTCGATCGACCCGAACCGGTACTCACCCGGTGGGCAATCGACGGCCCGGCTCGAATCGGTGACCAGGCACAGCCGGTCTGAGCCCTTCATCTGATACGCGAACCGCAACAACTCTGGCGACAGGTGATACCCGTCGGCAATCACCTCGGTGCTCATCTCCGGGTTGGCCAGGACAAACTGCTCCATACTGGCCTGCATCGGCGTGCCGAAGCGGGGACGCAATGAGGCCACCGAACTCATCACGCACCAGAAGTGGTCGACGTGCCGCATCCCCAGTTTGAACGCCGCCTCCATCTCGCCCCAACTGGAGTTCGAGTGGCCGCAGGTGATGAGGCAGCCATGCTTGCGGGCCATCTTGTAGAACTCGGCGGCACCGGGCAACTCGGCGGCACAGGTGGCGATGCGGATCAGACCGGTGTCAAAGTACGGACGATACTCGGTCATGTCGGGATCGCGGCGACCCTCTTTGGAATGGCAGCCGAGCTTGTCCTCGGCAAAGTACGGCCCGTAGAAATGCACCCCGCCGACCCGGGCCCCATCGATGGGCAGCCACGCATGCTGGACCTCGCTACAGGCGACGATCATGCGCATGACTTGCTGCTTTGAGCCGGTCGTCGTGGTGGGGAAGATCGTGGTCGTGCCGTGCCGAGCATGGCAACGATTGGCGACCCGCACCGCGTGCGAGTTGCCGTCCATATAGTCGGCCCCGCCGCCGCCGTGGACATGGATGTCGACGAACCCCGGCGAGATGTAGGCCCCCTGCACATCGACGACCCGCCCCGCAAACCGCTCCCGGTTCTGCCGTGGGCCCACCGCACGGATGATCCCGTTCTCGATGAGGACTTCTCCGTCCTCAATCAGTTCATCCGGAAGGACCAGCGTTCCGCCGGTGATCAGGAGCGGTGTACTTTGCGATGGGGGCGGTAGCATGATGTCTCTCCTGGGTGTGTCGCCTTTCGCTCTGCGAAAGAGCGTTCTTTCGCGGAACGATAGACGACGCTCATCCTACACGAAATCGATCGACTACTTCACCGCCTCCCCGATTTCTTTCTCAAACCCACCTTTGACGAGGTCCTCAAATCCCGGCTTGAGCGGCCTCACATCGTACCCCAGATTTTCCAGCAACTCGGCTGCCGCCACCGATCGACGACCGGCCCGGCAATAGGTGTACACGATCTTGTCCTTCGGCAGCTTCTTGGCCACCGCCTCGGCACTCGCCTCCTTGAGGACCGACAGCGGCAGGAACGTCGCCCCGGCCACATGCCCGGCCTTCCATTCGTCGGCCTCGCGGACATCGACGAGAACGGCGGTCTTGTCGGCTGTGGATTTTTGGATGGTTTCGAGTGAGTCCTTCGTGTGTTCGGCAGCGACGAGCGACAGGGGGGCCGCGAACAGAGCGAGCAGCAGAGCGATGCGGGGCAGCATGGTGACTCCAACGGGGCACGGGGCTTCGGCGATAATTCGGTAACATCATTGTAGCAGAATTCGTAAGAATTCTGCCGAATACAGACTCCCTGGCCGCCAGAAGTGTGTGCGGGTCAATTGTCGGCGATTTCTCCGAATTCGCTGGTGCGGCTCTGGCCAACGAGTGAACTTCCCGAATTGCTGTCGGGACTCGTGCCATGTCAACGCTTGATTTTGGGATACGCCACCCTCGGGAGCCCGATCCCACAACCCCCAGTCTTCGCATGGAAGGGGCACCAGAGCATCCCACGATGGCTTGTGCGCCGAGAAGTAGAACGGACCCCCAGGTCCGTTCCGCCCGGATCTGGGGGGCCAGGTGGTCCCGCTCCCGTCGTGTCCTGCGACCCCAGTGACGAACGCTGCCCCCGCCTGAACGATTTCCTCGCGGCTCCTTTTCGTGAGTTCCGAGGCCCCACATCGGCTTCACAGCCGTCTCGTCGTCGAGGGTCGACCAGCCATCCCACGGGGAATGTCGTGAGCTGCCGACTTTTGTGATGCATACACTCATCTCGTCATTTGTTGAGTTGAGGTCCGATTGGGAATGCGGTCGGAAAGTCATGTCGGGCTTCGCTTCACCTCCTTGTCTCGCCGGGATGTCTCGACTACCTTCCGATCTCGCTCTCTCACGCGGCGCAAGTGGCCGGCCTTGAGCTGCACCCGCGCCCACCCTCCCGAAAGGTCTTTGATGTCTTCCCGCCAACTCATCCGCGTCGGTCACAGCCCCGATCCGGACGATGCGTTCATGTTTCATGCCCTGGCCAACGACAAGATCAACACCGGTCACTACCAGTTCACGCACGAACTCCAGGACATCGAGACCCTCAACCGCCGAGCCCTCAAAGGGGAGCTGGAGCTGACGGCGGTGAGCCTGCATGGGTATGCCTACATGACCGACACGTACGCCCTGTGTGCGTGCGGGGCGAGCATCGGCGACAACTACGGGCCGATGGTCGTGGCACGTCAGCCGGGGACCGTCGCGGACCTACAGGGGAAGACGATCGCCGTACCGGGAACGCTGACGACGGCGTTTCTATCCATGCAGTTGTGGCTGATGCAGGCGGGACTCAAGGCTGTGCCGAAGGGGCAAGTGCCAAATGACAAGTGCCAAGGAGTAGAGGCACCGTCCGCTCGCTCAACCCT
>JAYTWO010000518.1:0-4496 GCA_043743415.1 Planctomycetota bacterium | reverse complement strand
CGAGCGACGTTCGCGCGTCGAGAGCGAGTGACATGGGCCGGGGGCGACTGGCTGCCCATGTGGACTCGTTCTGGCGGGTCAGACACAGCGGGGACGGGCATTCCTGCCTGAGTCTTACCCACATTTATTGTGAGAACGTCTATGTCTATGCACGTCATGTCTGAGGAAAAGGCTTGGGGATTTGATTGGCTTGTGATTTACTGAGGTAGGTATTGATCGCGATCTGGCGACGAGGGATGTTCGCCTGTGGGCTTCAGGAGTGGGGAAGTCGGTGGTGATCGCGGGGGAGTTGTTCGGCGGATCAGCATGATCTGTCGGGCAGGTTCAAGGAGGATGGAGCGATGGTGATTTTGGAAACTCGTGAGTGGGCGGAAGTGACATTTGGGGCGTGTGAGTGGGGAGATCGGCGGAGGAATCAGCGGTTGATCAAGCTGGCTCAGCAGGTGGCTGCGCGTCCGGATGGGAGCACTCCCGAGCAGACGGAATCGTGGGGCGACTGCTAGGCTGCGTATCGGTTGTTCGATCAGGAAGACGTGACGTTTGAGGGGATCATCGCGCCGCATTGTCAGCCAGTGCGGTCGGGTTGCCGGGCGGGGGACGTGAAGCTGATCATTAATGATACGACGGAAATTGACGATGGATCGAAGCGTCGCGCGGCGGGACTTGGTCCGACGGGCAATGGTTCGGGGCGAGGCTTTTTTCTGCATTCCGCGTTGATGCTGGACGCGGCGGACGGACGTGTGGACGGACTGGCGGGGCAGCAAGGTAGGTCAGGCTCTGCCTGACTCTTCGTGGTTGGTGGATGACCATACTCCCAAGAACGATCAGGCACAGCCTGACCTACCTTGCTGGGTGCTCTACACGATGGAACCGGTCACGACGATTGCCGACGCAGACCGCGTGATCGAGTGGTACAACCGCCGCCCCACCATCGAAGATTATCACAAGGCATTCAAGACCGGCTGCCACGTTCAGAAGCGCTACTACGAAACATCCGCCCGCCTGGAACGCGTCACCGCACTGCTGAGCGTGGTCGCCGTTCGCCTCATGCAACTCAAGACCGCAGCCCTGGAAACACCGACTCGCCCCGCCCGCGAACTCGCCCCGACAGAGTGGATCCGCCTCGTCCAAACAGCCCGCCATAAACCCGTCAAAGAAGACATGACGATCCGCGACTTTCTCCGCGCCGTCGCCGCTCTGGGCGGTCACCTCGGTCGCAAATCCGACGGCGAACCCGGCTGGATCACCACCTGGAAAGGCTTCGAAAAACTCATGCTCATCGCCCGAGGGGAGCAACACGGCTCAAAAAAATGTGGGTAAGACTCAGGCCCATGAGCCCGTCCCCGCTGTGTCTGACCCGCCCGCACGAGTCCACCTGGGCAGCCAGTCGCCCCCGGCCCATGTCACTCGCTCGCGACGCGCGAACGTCGCTCGGGACGGGCCAATGTGCCCGTCCTACGGTGGTGGGCGAAGCCCACTCCGGGCCTCCGTGGTGAATTTCCGACCGCTGCCTGCGTTTGTGACGCACACACCTCCGGGTGAATCAACACTCAACCTCGTTACCCGGAAGACCCAGCACCTCATACAATCTCCCGCCTGTCCGCCTCTTCCCCTCGTTGAGCCTCTCCATGTCCTCACCCATCAATCCCCATTACCTCGTCGATCTCTTCGGGCTCGCAGGCAAGACCGCTGTCGTAGTCGGCGGGACCGGAACGCTCGGAGGGGCCATTGCCGATGCCCTCGCCGGGGCCGGGGCACACATCCTGATCACCGGTCGCCACGCTGAACATGGAGCCGCAGCTGTGGCTCGACTGAAGGCGAACGGAGGTTCTGCCGAGTACGTCGCCGCCGATGCGACGCAGCGAGTCGACCTCGAACAGTTGGTCGCTCATCTGCGGACGAACCAGCGCGAGTGCGATGTGCTCGTGAATGCCGCCGGGATCAACTCGCCGACGCCGTTCCTCGATATCACCGACGAGGAATGGGACCGGATCTTCAACGTGAACCTGACGAGCGTGCGATTGGCGTGTCAGGTGTTCGGTCGAGACATGGTGGAGCGGAAGACGCGCGGCTCGATCATCAACGTCGCCTCGCTGAGCGCGATCACGCCGCTGTCTCGGGTCTACACCTATTCCGCGTCGAAGGCGGCTGTGCTGAACCTGACGCTGAACCTGGCTCGCGAGTGGGCCAAGTCGGGTATCCGCGTCAACGCTCTTTCTCCCGGGTTCTTTCCGGCGGAGCAGAACCGCAAGGTACTGACTCCAGACCGCGTGGAGAGCATCATGCGGCACACCCCGATCGGGCGTTTCGGCGAGCCGTCGGAGCTGGCCGGAGCGGTGCTGCTGGCTGCTTCAAACAAGGCGGGGTCGTTCCTCATCGGGGCGAACCTCGTCGTCGACGGCGGGTTCATGGCGATGACGATTTGAGGTGTAGAACGGAATTGATTCCGTTCAGTGCGATGTGGCGAAGAGAACGGAATAAATTCCGTTCTACGCCCCCGCGACCTCATCCGGAATCCGCACCAGCCGCTGATCCCATGGTCACCGATGACCAGGACGGCGAAATCTGGCAGGCCGAGGAAGCCCAAGAGAACGGCGAGTGGAAACGCGACTACGGCTTCGTCGGTCGCCACATCATCGCCCGCGTACCCGCCAGCGAGATCGAGTTCTCCAAGCCACCGGAAGCAGCCACACCGCGATAATGATCACCAGCTGTGCGCACTCCCAACAGTGGCAAATCTCGTTCCGCTCTTGACCCCAACTGTCCAGTGGGCTACTGTTCCGATGCACGCAGTGTTCTCTGTTCGAGGCTTGGGATTAGATTTCCGCAGGAAGCTCAGTTTTGATCACGTTCGATGATTTGGGTCTCAGTACGCGCATGATGCGAGCCATTCATGCCGTGGGGTACACGCACCCTACGCCGATTCAGGCTGAGTTTATTCCGCTGGCAATCACCGGCCAGGACTGCATTGGCCAGGCACGCACCGGTACCGGCAAGACCGCAGCCTTCGTCATCCCCATTCTGGAGACGATCGACCACTCGCTGCCGGATGTCCAGGCGATTGTTCTCTCCCCGACCCGCGAGTTGAGCGAGCAGGTGGCCGCCGAAGCGACCAAGCTGGCGGCGGAACACAACTGCCAACCGGCCCTGCTGGTTGGCGGTCGCTCGATCGGGGCTCAACTCAAGATGCTCGAGCGCTGCCCGTCGATCGTGGTCGGGACGCCGGGTCGCGTGATCGATTTGATCCAGCGCGGGGCGTTGAATCTGGCGAAGATTCGAGTGGTCGTTCTCGACGAGGCCGACCGCATGCTGGATATCGGGTTCCGACCCGACATCGAGCGCATCCTCCGCAAGTGCCCCGGCGACCGCCAGACAATGCTGCTCTCCGCCACAATGGACGGCGATGTGCAGAGGCTGGCTCAGAAGTACATGAAGTCGCCCGGCATGGTCGACCTCTCCGGCGGCGAGATCGGCCCGAGTTTGGTTGAGCAGTTCTTCTGCACCGTCGACGAGAACCGAAAGTTCTCGTTGCTCGTACGGTTGCTCTACGAGGAGCGCCCGCAGCAGGCGATCGTCTTCTGCCGCACCAAGCGTGGGGCCGACAAGCTGCATATGCGGCTGGGAAAACGGCTCAAGCGGAACGTCGAGGCCATTCATGGCGACCTGCCCCAGCGGGAGCGCGACCGCGTGTTCCGCCAGTTGCGGGACGGGTCATTGCGACTGCTGATCGCGACCGATGTGGTCGGTCGCGGGATCGATGTCAGCGGCATCTCGCACATCATCAACTACGACCTGCCGCAATCGTCGGACGACTACGTCCACCGCGTGGGCCGCACGGGCCGCATCTCCTCCGACAGCAACGGGCGGGCCTTTACGTTCGTGACCTCGGAAGAGGGTGACGAACTGACCCAGATCGA
Source organism: Planctomycetota bacterium (assembly GCA_043743415.1). Classification (GTDB taxonomy): domain Bacteria; phylum Planctomycetota; class Planctomycetia; order Planctomycetales; family Planctomycetaceae; genus TH-plancto1. The sequence continues at coordinate 579 of JAYTWO010000518.1, read as the reverse complement.
AATCCGCATCAATCAGCTGCTGCCCGAGATGACCTACGAAGGTCTGGAAACCGTCTCGAACCGCCGCCCCAGTCGGAAAGTCGACAAGGCCGCCGAAGCCCCCGTGGTGTCGTTCGCCGTGAGCGACGACTGGCCGGATATTGACACGTTGTAAACGGCGTTCTCGCGAGGCCACCGAGTGGTTTTCACCAGCACTGATCTATTCCAGGCTGGCTTGTCTCTGCTGGGCGGGATCTCGCTTGTGCTGGGGACAGGGTATTTTTTCCTGCCAGGTGATCGTCCCTCGCACGCTGTCGGCGAGGTAGACTCTGAGAGCAGCGGGTGGCTGGGTCAGGAGCGCAGCGCATGGCCCCGGCGTTGGGAGACGTGACATGACTCGCATCTCAGCCGCTAGGCAGACTTGGAAGTCCCGGCCTGTCACATGCACCCTGGTCGGGGCCATCCCGCAAAGCCTCCTGACCCCGCCACCCACTCACTCCAGCGCAGGGTGGCCCCGATTGATTCGCTTTGGAATCTACCGGGGCGGCGCAGCCGTAAGAGGCTGACACACGGTGACGGTATCGCAGGCGAACCTCTTGT
>JAYTWO010000517.1:0-2784 GCA_043743415.1 Planctomycetota bacterium | reverse complement strand
TTCGATGCCCGCGTGGAGGGGTGCGAGGCTGACGCCGAACCAGGCGCTGCAGCAGACGGAGGGGCATGATTCGTTTGAACTCGTGGCCGAACTCCGACTGAGCTGTAACCCTGTTTCCCCCGCGTGCCTGGAGGCTTGTGGAGGCATGACAGGCTGGAAGCCTATCCCACGGGTGTGACTTCGTGTGGTGGAGATGGTCTTGTCGCCAGCCACTTCTTCAACGAGGTTTGGCTTTCTCCGGAGGGGTGGCCGGCGAGCAGGTTGGCGACGCTGATGTCTTCGTCGAGGTCGGGCCAATGGATGCCTTGACCGGACCCGATGAGTCGCCACAACGCACGCTCTTTCGGAGTGGCGTGGGACAGCCGGGGATACCAGACCAGAGGGGCGGAGATCATGCGACCGTCCGACAACTCGACCGACAATGTGTCCTCAGTGACACGGACTTGCATCGCGCGGGCAACCTCAGTTTCAACCGTTGAAGAACTCATTCCACGCCTCCACCAACTTCTCCTGATGCTGTACGACCAGTGCTCCGTCACAGCTCAATTGGCGGGTCGAACGGATCAGCCGGAACGCGCTAGCGTCCGGTTTTAACCGTGGGCTAGCGCCCGACGGCTGATGTCGACAACCCGACAGTTTAGGTTTGACGGACCACCAGCAATTGGATTTGCTGAACGTCCTGGGAGCGAAAGCCATCGCTCCGCTCAAACCGAACGGGGTCGAGCCAGAACTTGCATTCGCAGTCATCACGCTCGACATGCACATGCGGCGGCTCGCTTGCGTCACCGGCATAGAAGAAGAATCGGTAATGTCCGCTCCGCAGCACAGTGGGCATCACCGCATGCTATGTCGCTCTCCTGCGGATCACAAGAGGAGTGTCCTCGTGAACTGTTGAGGAGAGCCATCTGGATCGAGCCAGCTGGGTGGCCGGGGCTGAAGGCTTTGAGCAAAGTTCGCCTTGGGAGCGTGTGACGCTGACTCCCGTCCGTGCCCACCGCTTTCGCGATTGTCCCTGTCCCCCATCGCTATCCGCTGCCACACCGTGGGATGGAGTGTTAGAGTATCCGCATGGACACCGTCTACATCGAAACCTCAATCGTCAGCTACCTGCGGCAACGTCCGAGCGGGCAGGTCGTCATGGCCGCGAGGCAGTTGTTGACTCATCAATGGTGGAACGTTGAGCGGGACAAGTACGAACTGGTGATCTCCCAGTATGTGATTGATGAAGCATCGGCGGGAAATCCCTCACTGGCAGCTGACCGGCTACGAGATCTGGATGGAATTCCGCTCCTTCCGCTTGATCCCGAGATTGCCTGGATCGCTGACGAACTTATGGACCGAGCAATTTTGCCTCCGAAAGCTCGAACCGACGCTTTGCATATCGCTGCGGTGGCGCATCATCGCATACAATTTCTGCTGACGTGGAACTGTCGTCATATCGCCAACGCGAAGATTCTCTCGAGAATCCACGATGTGCTGATCGATCTTTCGATTCCAATCCCTGTCATCTGTACCCCGGAAGAGATGGTGAACCATGAAGCCGAATCTGATGACTGATCCGATTCTGGATGAGATTCACCAAACTCGTCGAGCGATGTCCGACAAGTTCGGCGGCGATTTTACGGCGATGCTCGATGACGCGCGGCAACGGCAAGCAGCTTCTGGCCGTCCGATTTGGATATCGAAATCTCCCGTCAATTCATATGACTTCACGAAGAACCCTCCGGCGCACGCTGGACGCTCTCCACAATGATCTCTCCAGAATCGCTCTCGCCGTCCTCGCTCATGTTGGCGATTGAGTCCTCCTGCGACGAAACCGCAGCTGCGGTCGTCACTCGCGATTTGCGAGTCCTCTCCAGCGTGGTGGCCAGCCAGAACGAGTTGCACGAGCGGTTCGGCGGGGTGGTGCCGGAGATTGCCTCGCGGGCACATGTGCAACGGATTCTTCCGGTGATCGATGAGGCGCTTCGGAAGGCCGGGGTGACGCTGAGAGATTTGTCAGTCATCGCCGTGGTGACTCAGCCGGGACTGGTCGGTTCGCTGCTGGTGGGGCTGACGGCGGCCAAGACGCTGGCTCTGGTTCTCGATAAGCCACTGGTGGGGGTCAATCACATTGAGGGGCACATCTACGCCTGCCGACTGGCTGCGGGGCGTGACTTGTTTCCGTGTATTGGGCTGGTGGTCAGTGGGGGTCATACGAACCTGTATGACTGCCACACGGCCACGAACTTCGAACTGATCGGTGCCACGATCGACGACGCCGCTGGCGAGGCTTTCGACAAGATCGCCAGCGTCCTCGGGCTTCCCTACCCCGGCGGGCCGATGATTGAACAGGTGGCGAGGACCGGCAACCCGACCGCGTTTCGATTCCCCCGCACGTTCCTCAAAGAGGACCGACTCGACTTCAGCTTCAGCGGGATCAAGACTTCGGTGTTGTATGAAGCCAAGGGCCAGCCGGGAGCGCTCGTCCAACCGCCCGCACTCACCGCAGCGCGCGTGGCCGACATCGCCGCCAGTTTTCAGGCGGCGGTGATCGATGTCTTAGTGTCCAAATGTCGGCAGGCTCTGCAACGCTCGGGCCGCCAGACGCTGTGCGTCGGCGGCGGGGTGGCGGCGAACTCGGTGTTTCGATCGGCCTTGGAGGAGATGAGCCGCCGGGAGAAGCTCGAACTCCACCTCAGCCCGCGCGAATACTGCACGGATAACGCCGCGATGGCGGCTGTGGGGTGGGAATTGTTTGAAGAGGGGCGACTGGCTCCGCTGGATTTAGATGTGGTGCCGGGG
>JAYTWO010000516.1:0-1638 GCA_043743415.1 Planctomycetota bacterium | reverse complement strand
GCAATGAAAAGCGTTCCGAGGATTTCCGTGTGTGCCTCACGAAAGTCGGCATCAGTCGGAAATGCCCCACGGAGGAGTGTGCATCAGAAACGCAGGCAGCCGCCAATTTCTGCTCCCTCTCCCCCGCAATCGGCTGGATGGACAGGGAAGACTCCATTGCGGGGGATAGGGCTGGGGTGAGGGGGCCACCAGAAGTCTCCCGCATGGCCCTCACCCCGGCCCCACAGCCTTGTCCTCACAGAAAGTCGCGCCGCCAGTGGGGAGAGGGGGCAGAGTCGGACCGCCTGCCTATTTTTGTGACGCACACACTTCTGGCTCATCCGGTCTGAAAGGCCATCCGTTCTTATAGCCAGGGCAGCGGGCCCTGGAGATGGGCGTCCTCGGGGATTGGAGGGCTGAAAGTCCGGCCATTCGGGAGTGTGGTGCCGTCTGGCACGCGGGCGAATGGTCAGCCCGTTGGGCCTTTGGACTCGTCGGGGCCGGGGGCCAGGGCCTTCAGCCCTGGCTATGTGAAGGACCGACCCTTCGGGCCTGAAGTGACACAGATTTCTGGCTATTCCCAGTGTTTCCCAGCCTGGAATCCCTGACCTTTGGGGGGCGAGATGTTGCCTCATCAAACGATCAACATTGCATCCCCGTAACTAAAGAACCGATACCGCTCGGAGATCGCTTGCCGGTACGCCTCCAAGATCAGGTCGCGACCGGCGAACGCCGATACCAACACGAGTAGCGTTGACTTCGGCAGGTGGAAGTTCGTCACGAGAGCGTTGACGACTTGGAACTCATAGGGCGGGCGGATGAACAGGTTGGTGTCACCCGACCAAGCTCGGAGCGGCCCGCTGTGAGCGACCGACTCCAACGTGCGGACAGCTGTGGTGCCGACGGCGATGACGCGGCCGCCGCGCTGGCGGGTGCGGTGGATGGCCTCGACGGTGGGGGCCGGGAGTTCACCGTACTCGAAGTGCATGACGTGGTCGTCGAGGCGCTGGGTCGCGACGGGGCGGAACGTGCCGATGCCCACGTGCAGCGTCAGGGGAGCGACCTCGACACCGCGACTGCGGCAGGCTTCGAAGACCTCGGGTGTGAAGTGCAGACCCGCCGTCGGCGCGGCGATGGCACCGGGGTTCCTGGCGAACGTCGTCTGATAGCGTTCGCGGTCCTCGGGCGAGGCGGTGGTGCGCTCGATGTACGGCGGGAGCGGGATGGTGCCGAACTGGTCGAGGAGTTGCCACGGGTCGGTGGGTGTCGCCTGCTGCTCCGCAACAGGACGTTCTTTCGCGGAGCGAAAGACGACACTGGACAAGAGTGGCTCGACGAGCCACTCGCCGTCCCCGCGCTGCTCACGGAGGATGAGTCGCAACCGCTCCGGGGAGCCGGGGGAGTCAGCGGGGGAGAGGCTCAGTTCCTCCCCCGGCCTCAACTTCCCTCGCGTCTGCCCGATCAACCGCCACAGCGTCGTCCCCTCGATCCCCAGGAACAGCCCCTCCCACTTTCCCCCAGTCGCCGCCCGCACCCCGCGCAGTTTGGCCGGGACGACACGGGTTTCGTTGACGACCAGGAGATCGCCCTCTCGTAAGTATGACGGCAGGTCACGAAACGTCGCGTGCGTGATCGATCTCTCGGCCCGATTCACCACCA
>JAYTWO010000515.1:0-5105 GCA_043743415.1 Planctomycetota bacterium | reverse complement strand
CGTCCGCTTGTCGGACCGCAAGTCTTCCGCCGTCAAGCCGAATGTCTGGCAGACAGCCTGCTCGACATCAGTCAGCCGCACCACCCGAATGCAGTCCCGCTCCAGCCGCACGAGCTGTTCGCGGGCCACGGAGGGGGTCACTCGGCGTTTTGAGGCCAGCGCCCAGTTCTGGAGCGTGTTCATGGCTCCTTCGAGTTCGCGGACGTTGTCCTTGAACCGAGCGGCCACGAACTCAACCGCCTCATCCGTCATGTCGACTTCAAGCGTCGTGCGGAGGCTCTCCACGATCAAGCGGCGCGTGGTGAGGTCTGGCGATTCCATCCGGCACACCAGCCCCGACGTGAACCGGGAAAGAATCTCTGGACTGGTCCGGGTCAACAGATTCGGATGCCGATCCCCGGCCACGATCAACTGTCCGTTTCGGGACTCCAGCTTGCGGAGGGTGTTGAGGAACTCCTCCTGAATGCCCTTTTTGCCATCAAGGAAGTCGATGTCGTCCATCACCAGCACATCGACGCTACGGAACCGCTGGCGGAAGCTGGCGATGGTGCGGGAATCGAGGGCCTGGGTGAAGTAGTTGGAGAACCCCTCGGCGGAGAGGGACAGCACCTGCTTGCGGGGATCGTCTCGTCGGACTTGCGCGGCGACGGCGTCGAGGAGATGCGACTTGCCGTTGCCGACCCCGCTGTACAGGTACAGCGAGTGCCCGTGGCCGCGCAGGATCTGCTGCACCCCGCTCCAGGCCAGCATATTGCTCGGGCCTTGGACGAAGGCCGAGAGTTCGCGACTCCGCCGACCGCCCGGCGTCTTGGTCTGGGCCTCGACATCATGTGACGTGCGAGCCACCGAGCGCGGTGCCGGTGCCGACTTGGCAGCCGTGGGCGGAACCAGCACGACTTGATCGTCGTGAGTCCAGGTCACACGCACGTGTGCCCCCAGCAGCTCATCGGCCACCCGACGCACCACCGCGCGGTATTGCTTCTGGAGCCACCCGGCGAGGTAGGAACTGCCACAGACGATCGATAACTCGTCTGTGACGAGGCTCAAGCGAGTTTTTTGGACGAACCAGTTCTGGTATTTCTGCGATCCAAGCTCGGCTTCCAGTCGTTCCAAGAATTGCTGTAGACGTTCAAGTTCACCACCTTGATTCTCGGGCTGCATCTTGCACCCTCGGTACACACCCTCCGAGAGACCGGAACCGTAATGGTTCCGACTGGCGGTTTGTTCTCACGCAGCAAAACACCACCCACATCCGGTCGTGTCGCCACGGCCGGAATGGTGTCGGATTGTGAGGGAACAAACTGGGCAGCAACCCACCTGTTGGGCCTGTGAATCAGGCCTGGGGGCGGGAAATCCGGTGTGTAGAGATTGTTGGACGGACGGTGGACAACACCGGGAAGGCGTGTCCGGAAGCAAACACTCAGTAGGAGGATGCTACCGAGACTGGACGTGTCGTCAAACGTAAACAGGAAATGAATTTTGGGGGTGCAGAAAGCGGGTGTCGGGGCGTGTCCCGCATGCGAGTTTTCGGGGAGTTGCCTGGGACGGGGAGTTTGTCGGCTGTGAATAATGTGTCGACGGACATTGAGGGGCAGGTGATCTGGCGAAGAGTGATTGATGGAACGAACTCCGTAACAAACAGCACACACAAGAGTTGCGTCTTATGGCACAGTCCCTCGGAGCGGCTACCGCCAGTCCAGAGAAGGTGAAATCCCCACCACCCCGACTCCTGGCAAAACCCAAACAACCCTCAGAGTCTTCCGAACCGATTCATTGGACGAGCTCTCGGGAGATTTCTGCCGATCGACGACAGTCCGCTGAGGACTCGCCCGCCAGTGGCCGAAAAAGTTTGTAGGTGGACCCACCACACACTGTCGTAGCGAGTGAGAGCCGAACTGAGGAAGTCATTGATGACTCGACCTCAACGGTATCTCACCTCGTAACCCCCGGGAACTCTGGAGATTTCAAGATGAAGTGGACGACTCTGACCGCTGCCCTGTTGATCGTTGCTGGTTCAAGCGTTGCGAACGCAGGCTTGTTCAAGCTGCACCGGCACTCTTGCTGTGATTCGGCTCCGTCCTGTGCAGCGCCTTGCGGCGATGCCTGTGCGGCTCCGACTTGTGCCGCTCCTTGCGGCAATGCTTGTGCTGCTGCTCCGAGCTGCTGTGCCCCAGCCGCTTCGTGCTGTGCACCGGCTCCTGCTGACTGCTGTGCTCCGAGCTGCGGCTCGAAGAAGAAGTGCCACAGCTTCGGCAGCCTGCTGAAGAAGTGCCGCCTGCCGAAGATGCACTGCCGCAAGAGCAGCTGCTGCGGTGCTCCTTCGAACTGCTGTGCTCCGACGTGTGCCGCTCCTTGCGGTAACGCCTGTGCAGCTCCGACCTGTGCCGCTCCTTGCGGCCCAACCTGTGCCGCTCCTTGCGGTGCTTGCAACTAGTTCGCCGGTCACCTCGGTGACCAGTGAATGAGTGACAATTCGATGCCGGCTGATCTCTTGTGGATCAGCCGGTTTTTTTTCGTTTGGGGCGGGAAGAGCAGGAGTGATGACATGCAACAACAAAGCCCAGAGGTTGCAACACCCGGGCTTGCGATCGAATTCCAGACTCAATATTCCGATCAGGCAAACTTGTTCTCCAATACACAACATGTCCCTTGCATCGATCGTAGGCAAACGGGGAATCGATCATCCCCACCCGGTTGAGCCGACGATAACTCCCGCAGCGGTCGCAACGAATGGACCGCACCAGGGGAGCGCCCGCTCATGCGGAACAGCGATTGGATTCGATCGAATTCGTGGACGGCTGCGGCTCTGGCCGCGCTGCTGGCCTGGGGGTGTCGCCAGACTCACAAGGATGTGAGCTTCCTGGGTGACGCGGACCAGGATCACTATCGCACTCATGCCACGGCGATCGAATACCCCGATGTCGTCACTGAAACGCCCGAGACGGTCCGCGACAGCTTGCCCCCCCGCACGCTCGACACCAAAGATCGGTGCGAGATTCGCGACATCCAGATGACCGAAGCCGTCCACATCGGCATGCAGAACAGCGAGATCGTCCGGTCCGGTGGCCAGTTCCTGACTGCCGGAAACTCTCTCCTCACATCTCCGGATCGTGTGGTCTCCTCTTATGACTCGGCCATCCAGGAATCGGGAGTGCTATTCGGAGGCCGGGGCGTCGAGGCAGCGCTGGCTGACTTCGATGCCCAGTTGAATGCCTCGATGATGCTGGGCCGCAACGACCAGCCCAATAACAACCTGTTTGTTCCGCCGGTTCCCGTAATCGGCTCGCATACCGGCGACTTTTCCGCATCATTGTCGAAGGCATTTGCGAACGGTGGTCAAGCCACAATCTCCCATGATGTCAACTATCTCCGGTCGAATATACCCAATCAGCTCTTTTCACCCTCATATAGCGGCAACCTGGGTGTCAATTACCAACTCCCATTGCTGGCGGGAGCTGGTACCGAGTTCACTCGAATCGCCGGACCGATCACCAAGAGCTTCGGAGGCATCTCCGGGGTCTCACAGGGTGTCGTCATCGCACGCATCAACAACGACCTCGTGCTGTGTGACTATGAGAACGCCCTGCGGAATCTCACGAAGGACATCGAAGACGCCTACTGGAATCTGTACTTGGCATACCAGTTGTTCGATACCGCAACCCAGGCACACGTTTCCACGTTGAGAGCGTGGCGCATTACGGATGTTCAAGAGAGAGAGGGAGCCGCGCTTCCCGCTAAGTTAGCTCAAGTCACCGACCAGCTGTTCGCAACGAAATCCGCCGTCGACAATACACGGTCTGGGATCTACACCCGTGAAACGGAACTGCGGCGATTGATCGGTTTGCCGGTCAATGATGGGATGGTCCTGCGGCCTGCCGAGGAACCGACCACCGCCCAACTCATCCCCGACTGGCATTACTCGGTCGGAGAAGCACTCACGCAGCGCGTCGAACTCCGTAAGCAGAAGTGGACCATTCGCAGCCTCGATCTGCAATTGCACGCTGCCCGCAGCCTGACTCGCCCGCGACTCGATGCGGTCGCCGGATATCAGATGAATTCTCTAGGGGATAATCTGGCGTCCCACGGAGGGGCCGGGAACTCCTTCTACCAGGGTCTGAGCGGTGCCAACACCGACGGCTGGTCGGCGGGAGTGGTCATGAACATGCCGGTCGGACTGCGTTCGGCCCATGCTCAAGTCCAGAACTATGAGTTGCGGCTCACGAAGGCGCATAAGGTTCTTCAAGTGTCCGAGGAAGAGATCGTCCAAGAATTGGCGGTGGCTTTCCAGGAACTCTCGCGGACTTACAACGTGGCGAGGAACAATCTGAACCGCTCCCTGGCCGCCATCTCCGAAGTCAACAAGCGCCAACCCGCCTTCGGCCAAGTCGGTGACAATCAACAATCGGGTTTCGAGGATCCCTACTTGCGATCCCTGGTCCGTCGAGCGGAAGCCCAACAGGCGTATCACCAAAGCCTGGTCGAATACAACAAAGCCATCACCAACCTCTACTACCGCAAGGGCACACTCCTCGCCTACAACAACATCCAGCTCGCCGAAGGGGGCTGGTCGACGGAAGCCTATCAGGACGCCGAGCGCCTGGGCGGTCGACGGGCACACGGACACGACATGGATGTCGAGGCCGATCCGCCCGTCTTCGTCTCGCCCGTTCCCCCGGGTCAAGTCGACTTTACCACATTCCCCGCCGAGTCCGCCGGACCACAGCCGACCGTCCCAAACCAGCCGCCCGGTTCCGCCGAGTACAATCCGCCCGCCACCGACGACGCCAAAGACCAGTAGGTGCGTCGTCAACGTTAGATCGTGGGGTTCGCTTCCCTCGGGAGGGCGAGGCTCCTGCCGAGCCGCTCACGCGAGTCGACGTGTCATCTGGCTCGCGGCTCAGCTGGAGCTTCGCCCTCCCCGAGGCGCATCCCACAACCCCATACTACTAATCCGTGATTTGTGTTCACGCTGCGCAAATTTTATGCGGCTGGGGAGAGGCTTTTCGCGGTGGCTTGGCGGGCGGGCCAGCGCCACGTAGGACGGGCAAATGTGCCCGTCCCCGCTGTGTCTGACCCGCCCGAACGAGTCCACATGGGCAGCCAGT
>JAYTWO010000514.1:0-1627 GCA_043743415.1 Planctomycetota bacterium | reverse complement strand
CGGGTCGGTCGTGTCGAATCTCAAGGGGGCCAACGCCGACGGCATGCCCGCCTATGTGAACCTGCCTCGCAGCCTGGGCTTGGGCAAGGCGGCGTACCTTGGAGCCTCGTACAACCCGTTCGCTCCCGAAGATGACCCGAACAGCGACAACTTCAAGGTCCGCAACCTGAAACTCAACGGTAAGATGGACCTGACTCGACTGGAGAACCGCCGCAGCCTCCTGTCGAAGATCGACACGATCCGCCGCGATGTCGACACGGCGGGCGACCTCGGCCAGCTCGATAAGTTCTACCAAGACGGCCTCAACATGGTCGTCAATGAGAAGGCGCTGCAGGCGTTCGACATCTCGAAGGAAGACCCCACGCTGCGGGACCGCTATGGGCGAAACGACCTCGGGCAGAGTTGCCTGCTGGCTCGGCGGCTGGTCGAGTCGGGCGTGACCTATGTCACGATCCAGGCGGGCGGCGGCTGGGACACTCATGGCGACAACTTCAATCAGTTGAAGACGAAGCTACTGCCGAATTACGACAGTGCTGTGACCGCTCTGGTGCAGGACTTGTTCGATCGCGGGCTGACGAACGATGTCCTGGTGATGACATTTGGCGAGTTCGGGCGGACGCCGCGGATCAACGGCGGTGCCGGACGCGACCACTGGCCGGGGGCAATGTCGGTCCTGTTTGCGGGAGGCGGCCTCCAGATGGGACAGGTCATCGGCGAGACCGACTCGAAGGCCGAGTACCCCATCTCGAAGCCGTACTCGCCGGGCTGCGTACTGTCGACGATGTACCACACGCTGGGCGTCGACTATCAACATACGTTTTACGATCAGGCCCGCCGACCGCTGCAAGTGCTTCCGGAAGGGAAGCCAATTGCGGAATTGGTGTGATCGAGCGGAGGCGATGTCCACACGAAAGCCCACCGGTGGGCTTTGGCTTTTGCTGCCCGATGTGGCATGAGGCAAGCGGGGGGAAATCGTCTCACAGCCACAGGGGCTTGTCCCCGTGGTTCCCGCGATTTGTGCGCTACGGTAGCGAGATCGGTAGCGGAACCAGTCACCCGACGCGTCAGCGAGGGCGTACGTCTCTCGATGTTCGCCGAGTGCTCGGCTCCCAGAAGAATCTCAGATCCTCAGCCGGTGCGGGCGATTCTTGGTGGCACTCCTCGCTTTCGCTCGGCCCTCGCTCCACGGCCTGTTGTTTTTATCGCCCCCATCACTGCCATTCCGCCCGGCAGGGGAGGCTCGCGGCGGCAGGGCGGCAGGGGGGGCGATGGGGGTGGATTATTGGGCGAAGGTTCCGCAGGTGCGGGGGCAGATGGTGTTGTTTGCGACGCGGCTGGACGAGGTCATCGGGGCCGAGCATCCGGTGCGAGTCTTGGAGGAGATTCTGTCGCGGATCGATTGGTCGCCGTGGGAGGCGGGGTATGATCTGACGCGGGGGCAGCCGCCGATTCATCCGCGGATGTTGGCGAGTGTGATCTTGTAGGGGACTCTTGACGCGGCCACGGTCGATGCGCGCAGCGGAATGATCGTGGCCTGCGGCGTGATCGCGATGACCAACGAGGAGCAGCACCTCGTCTCGCTGATCGAAGCGGTGCAAGCGGACTTCGGTCTGGAGCAGCTGCCGAG
>JAYTWO010000513.1:0-4153 GCA_043743415.1 Planctomycetota bacterium | reverse complement strand
AACCACGACTCTGGTCTTCTGGCAGAGCCTTACTTTCCGCCGCCCTGCTTGCGAATCGCGGCCAGAACTTCGGCGGTCGACTTCGGACGACCGGCCGCCGACGGAGCCGGGGCAGCGGGCACCACCGGGGCCTTCACTTCGGGAGCGGCGACCACCGGGGCGACCGGAGCTGCGGCCACAGCCACCGGGGCGGGCGTCGAGGCTGTGGGAGCAGTCCCGGCGGCCTTGGCGGCGGCTTGCTGACGGATCATTTCCATCGGCGATCGCTTGGGTCCGCCCGCTGCCGGAGCGGGCTTCTCGGCCACGGGAGCGGCTTCTCCACTGGCCTTGGCTGCCGCTTGCTGGCGAATCATGTCGAGCGGCGAAGGCTTGGCCCCACCCGCTGCGGGGGCGGCAGCGGGCTTGGCAGCACCCGCGGCGCGGATGGCGTCGAGCGGGCTCTTGCCAGCGGGCTTGTCGACGGAGGGTTTTGCGGCTGCGGGAGCAGCTTCGGCTTTGGCAACGTGCTTGGCCTCAGCCTGCTTGGGCTGAGGAGCAGTCACCACGTTCAGGTACGCCGGATCGATGTCGTACCAACTGATGTCGACCGGGCCATCGAACTGGACCAGAGCGCGGCACGACATATTGACCGTCTTCACGGTCCCCGTCAGCCCGGCAAACCGCCGCAACTCCGGGACTCCCTCGGAGACCACGACAAACTTGTCCGTCAGTTCGGCCTTGAGCCGTTCAGCCTGTGCAATCGACATGGACACAATCACCCGTTGGGGAAGCGAGCCGACGGCCACGACACATCCACGCCGCAGCCGTCCCCTCGATTCTGGGTGAAGAATTCCCCGAAATCAAGGCAGGCTCAGGGGTTGTCCAGCGGTGGGAATCAGATTGTGGCACTACGCTCCGAGGATGTGAGTCACAACGTGGAGCGTCGTGCTACAATGTCACTCAGGGATACAACACGATATCCTGAATATCGCGAGATCGATTGAGTGGATCGGTCGATCCGGTTGATGTCATGGCCAGCGTCTGGCGAGGAAAGCGTTCGTCCCATGGAGCCGCTGGTCTTCGAGCCGTTCTTGCGACCCCAGGTTTGGGGAGGACAGCGGCTGGCCCATTTCGGTAAAGACCTGCTTGCCCGTGAGGCACTCATCGGGGAGTCGTGGGAGCTCAGCGGACACCCGCTGCACGTGAGCCACGTGGCCAGCGGACCGTTGGTGGGACGACCACTGTCCGAGTTGTGGGCCAGGCAGCGCGAGGCGATTGCTGGTCCCCGCTATCACGGGCCGGACCGCTTTCCGTTGCTCATCAAGCTGCTGAATTGCGAGGAGCCCCTGTCGGTGCAGGTCCATCCGGGGGACGCCGACTCGAAGCGTCTGGGGCTGGCCGATCCGGGCAAGTGCGAGGCGTGGGTCGTGTTGGAAGCCTCGGCCAACTCGCGGCTGGATGCGGGGCTAAAGGCGGGGGTCGACCGGGCCGAGTTGGAACAGCGGTTGCTGGATGGCACGGTGGATCAGTGCCTGAATCATCTGACACCAGAAGTCGGCGATTGTCTGTATCTGCCGTCGGGGACGGTTCACAGCGCGCGGGGCGGAGTGGTCCTCATCGAGGTCCAACCCGCGAGCGATTCGACGTTCCGGCTGTTTGACTGGAGTCGGCTGGATGCCAGCGGCCATGCTCGGCCCCTGCACCGGGAGAAGGGGCTGAGCGTGATCGATTGGTCGCTGGGGCCGCTGGGGTTTGAGGTCTCGGCGACCACACTTCCGCTGGCCAGTGGGGCCACGATCACTTCGTTGTTGTCGACCCCCAAGTTCTCTCTCAATCGGTATCACCTCAAGCGAGTGTACTCGCCCCAGAATCTGGCCGGTCGGATGGTGGCTTGGGTCGTGATCGACGGGGAGGTCGAGCTGCGATCAGCCACCCAGATGTTCTCGCTGAGTCGAGGACAAACGGTGCTGGTGCCCGCCAGTGCCGGGGCGGTGGAGTGGACTCCGACGGGCAAGAGCGTCAGCCTGCTCGCGGTGACACTGGGACCGGAGTTCGAGGCCCTCGTGTAGCCGAACTCGACAGAGTTCGGCAGAAGTCTCACCGGCCTGTTGAAAATCGTGGCATGGGCGTCTCGCCCATGCGTTTTCTCAGGGATTCACGGGTGGGACGCCCGTGCCACGGGACATTTTCAACAGGCCGTCACAACTTCTGCGACGAACGTGGGAACACACCTGAGATGAAACACCCTGACCCGAAGTTCGACATCCTCTGCGCCGGTCTGGTGGTCGCTGATTTTGTCGGCGATCCCGTGGCGGCCATGCCTGCATCGGGGGGGATCGTCACTACGCCTCGCATCGAGTTGACCATCGGTGGGAGTGCGGCCAACGTGGCGGTCGATGTGGCCAAGCTGGGGCTGCGGGTGGGGATCGCCGCTCTCATTGGCGACGACCCCCTCGGGCAGTTCGTGCGGGACTCGCTTCAGCGCGAGCGGGTCCAATGCGATCACCTGGCCGTGACCGCGTCCGCTCAGACGGCCTCGACATTGATCGTGAACGTGCAGGGCGAAGACCGCCGGTTCATTCACGCGGTGGGGGCCAATGCCGAATTCACCGGGGAATCGCTGACCCGCGAGGTGCTCCGCGACTGCCGGATTCTGTGCGTCGGCGGGTTCGGCCTGAATCCTCAATTGTCGGGAGCCAATGTCCGGCGGGCGTTTCGCATGGCCCGGGAACTGGGGGTCACGACCGTTCTCGATGTCGTGATCAGCGATCCGGCCCCCGCCTGGGAGATGCTGCATGAGGTGTTGCCCGAGACCGATCTGTTCCTCCCCAATCAGGACGAAGGCCGACTGATACTCGGCATCGACGACCCGCAGGAACAGGCCCGCCGATTCTCCGCAGCGGGGGCCAAGACGGTGATCGTCACGCGCGGTTCGCGCGGCTCGATCCTGTTCGATGGTCAGCAGATGTGGGAGGCTGCGGCCTTTCCGGTGGAGCAGGTTGATGGCACCGGGGGGGGCGATGCGTTTGTGGCTGGGTACGTGTATGGCCTGCTGAAGTCCGCCTCGCCGACTGAATGTCTCGCCTATGGAGCCGCGCTGGGGGCCAGTTGTGTCCGCGCCGCGGGGGCGACGACGAGCGTGTTCCGCCGCGAGGAGTTGGAAGAGTATGTGCGCAGCCACCGGTTGGAGTGCCGGTTGGTGTGAGGCAATGTAGCACGACGCTCCGCGTCGTGACTGACGACGCGGAGCGTCGTACCACAATGGGCCTGACCCGGTGACACGGACCCGCTCCGCTTCGAAGACTTCGGGTCGCTGCGATACGGGCGGGTGCAGATTCCGATCGTTAGACTGTGTGGCATTCATCGAGATTCCCCTCGCAGTGAAGAGACATTCATGAAGCGATTGGTCGTGGCGGCGCTGGTCCTCGGGCTCCTCGGGTTCGGGGCTTATCTCGCGATGCGTGATCCGCGGAAACCGGGTGGCGGTGGACCGGCTGTGCCGTCGTTGCCTCTCGAAGTCGCCACCCGCGCCGCGAAGGAAATCCCCCTGGCGGTGGCTCACCTGGAGAACCATGAAGCCCAAGAGGCCATCGCTCTCCTCACTGCGTTGGAGCAACACCTTCCGAACGAGAAGGCGATCCTGCAGAACCTCGTCATCGGTCGTTACCTGGCCTATGTGAATGCCAAAGAGTCCGACAACAAGGAGGAACTGAAGGCCGCCGCTCTGGCCGAAGTCCAGCGGCTCCTGGCCGCGAGGCCCAATGACTGGCACAGCTTTGCTCTCGCCGGTTTGCTGATGGAGCAGCTGGAGAATTATGCCGAAGCCTACAAGCAGTTCGAAGCGATTGCCCCGATCGAGACATTGACCAATGGTGGCGACACTCGGCCCGCCAGTCGCATTGGCGACGTGACGATGCTGTATGCGATGGCCAAGATGGGGCTGTCGCTGCCGCCGGGTCCGGAACTCAAAGAGGCTCAGAAAGCTCTGGCACTGGCAGCCGATCTGGACCCGGAGAACTTCTGGATCCTCCACGACTTGATTCAGGTGCAGGTTGAGACGAAGGATCTCCAGATCGTGAAGACCCTGGACCGGCTGGCGGCGATTTCACCGGTGGTCGAGGCATCGATCCAGAAGGCTGTGCCGTACTACTCGTTCCCCGATGCGCTGAAACAG
>JAYTWO010000512.1:0-3681 GCA_043743415.1 Planctomycetota bacterium | reverse complement strand
TGACACCCATCTGACACCCATCTGACACCCCGCCAGCTCCCAACTAGAACCGTTGAAGCGCCGTGCGCGCCTTGAGCACGATCTCTCGGGCTTGCTCCGGGGTATTGGCGAGCGCCGTCAGGTGGCCCATTTTTCTGCCGGGGCGCGGGGTGGCCTTGCCGTAGAGATGCAGTTTCACGTCGGGCACAGCGAAAGCGGCCTCCCAGTTGGGCTCCCCGTCGGCCCAGAGGTCGCCGAGCAGGTTGGCCATGGCGGCCGGCTGCAACAGCTCGGGAGAACCAAGCTGGAAACCGCAGATGGCGCGCAGCTGCTGCTCGAACTGACTGGTGCGACACGCCTCGATCGTCAAGTGCCCCGAGTTGTGCGGCCGAGGGGCCAGTTCGTTGATGAGCAGCCGGCCATCACGCGCCACGAAGAACTCGACGCACAGCAGGCCCACCACTTGCAGTTGGTCCATCAGCATCCGCGTCACGTTGCGGGCCTGCGACTGGATCGACTCGGGAATCGCGTCGGCGGGGCAGATCGAGATGTCGAGAATGTGGTGTCGGTGGTGATTGATGATCGGGCCGTAAAACACGACCTCGCCGGATTCGCTGCGACAGCCGATGACCGAGCACTCGATGTCGAGATCGATCCACTCTTCGAGTACGGCGGCCCGGCCGTTGAGTTCGCTCGTGGCATCGGCCACATCGGCGGCCTCGCGGAGGAGCCACTGCCCCTTGCCGTCATACCCACCGGTCGTGGTCTTCAGGACGCACGGACCACTGAACGCTCCCACTTGCAAGGCCAGATCGCGGGCGGGATCGACCGTCGCAAATTTTGGGAGCGGTGCCCCCAGTCGGGCGAGAGTTTCCTTTTCCAGGCGGCGGTTCTGGGCCACCTCCAGCACGGAGCGGCTGGGCCGGACGCGAGTATGCTTCAGCACGACATCGACGCACGGCAGCGGGACATGTTCGGTCTCGAACGTGGCGACAGCGACTTGTCGGGCGAAGTCGGCGACTTGGTCGAGGTCATCAAACCCACCGACGACTGTGTGATCGGCCCACTGCGCAGCGGGGCCGTTGGCCTCGTCGCTGTAGATGACGACACGATAGCCCATGCGGCGCGCGGGGACCGCCAGCATACGGCCCAACTGACCGCCGCCGAGAATGCCGATGGAAGCACCGGGAACCAAAGCACCGCTCATGTCAACTCCTGCTGCATGACTTTGTCGGCTTGCTCCTGGCGGAACTGTTCGAGCTTCTTCCGCAACTCCGGACGGCTATTGGCGAGGATGCGACAGGCGAGTAACCCCGCGTTCTTGGCCCCGGCCTCACCGACCGCGAGCGTCCCGACCGGCACACCGCCGGGCATCTGGACGATCGACAGCAGCGAGTCGACGCCGTGGAACCACTTGCTGCCGACCGGCACGCCGAGGACCGGCAGCGTCGTCAGCGCGGCCACCATCCCCGGCAGATGAGCGGCCCCGCCCGCCCCGGCGATAATGACCTCCAACTTCCGCGAGACAGCTGTCTGGGCGTACTCGACCATCCACTCGGGGGTGCGATGAGCGGAGACGACACGGCACTCGTGCGGCACGCCGAACTCGGTGAGGATGTCCGAGGCCGGGCGCATCGTCTCCCAGTCGGACTGGCTGCCCATAATGATGCCGACCAGCGGCGAAACAGCGGCGGACATGGAGGGACTCAACGGGAGGGGTTCGTCGAACGGAATTCATTCCGTTCCGCCGGAGAGAGTATCCCTGCCGCCGGAGCGAATCAACTCGCACGCTCCGAATCTGCCGGGGGCTACGACCAGAGCCACTCGACTTCGCACACCTCAAACGCCCCCATCTCCACGATCACCCCGCCATCCGGATCGATCCCCAGCGTGCTGATCGTCTGGCCGGTGAAGTCCCGCTGGCGGGCCTGGACCGGGGTACGGAAGGCCAAGAGCTTGAACGCTTTCGCCCGGCCTTCGGTCTCCAGCAACCGCAATACACAGCCGCTACGTGTGGCAGCCTGCTCCCCATCGAGCGGCAGAATCTTGAGCAGCACCACATTCTTGGCCCCGATGTGGAACAACCAGCCCGAGGCTCCCGACGAGGACGGCCCGCGATCCACCGGGATGACCACCGGCGGAGTGGCGACCGAGAGCGCGGCCTGCATCGGGAACGGCTGGTCGAAGACGATCCGCATCGTGCGCGGACCCGCTGGTTCACCCGCGACCAGCAGCAACGTGTCGAGCATCCGCGAACCGGTGCGGCGGTGGAACGGCAGGCCGTGGGTCAGCAGCGCGACTCGCTGGGTGGCGTCGGCGATCTCGACATACTCGGGGGCTTCGAACCGCTCGCCGACCACCGGCTGGGCGGCTTGCAGAACGCCCTTGGTGATGGCGGCGTCCTCGTTCTTCCAGGCCCAGCGCGCCGCGAAGTAGTTGGTCCACGGCTCACCATCGAGCGGCTTCGCGGGGGTGATATCGAACTCGACTTCGATCACCGGACGACCGCGCCACAGCCGGACGGTCTGCTTGAAGTCGGCCAATGAGCGTTTGGGGTTCTGCGGGTCGAGCAGGCGGCCCACGGTCTCGATGGCAGCCAGCGTTGGCCCGGCAGAGACGACTCGGTGCTGATCGCAGACCATCACCGAGTAATAGGTGCTCTCCTCATCGGCCTCTTCCCCCTCGCCGATTGTCACCGTGCGTGCAGTCGGGAACCGGTGGGCCAGTTGCTGGCTGATGCGATTGCCGTTGAACCCCGCTGCCCGCACATCGGCGATCCCACCGGTCTGTTCGCTGAGTTTGACCTCGATGAAGTCATTGTTGAGCGTCAGCCCCTCGGCCCAGGCACCCTCTCGCTTCTTCGAGGGTGAGGATGTCGTCACCGGTCGATCACTTGGCAGCCACAGAAACCCGCACGGAGGCAACTCGACCACAATCGCGGGCCGCACAGCATCCGCCTGGACCGCGATCACGCCGCCCTCGACCGGTGGCAGCGGCAGGCCGACCGGCCAATCGGCCACCACACGGCGGGCGTACGAGAGCGTATTCAGCAACAGCACCCCGCGCCGACCGGGCGCTCCCGTCAGGAGCGGCACCAACCGAGCTGCCGCCTCGGACTCGAACTGTTTCAAGTCAGCGGTCAGCGTCTCATCGGGAGTGGTCGGCAGATCCGGGCCGGACAGTTCGACTCGCACTTCCAGATCGACAGCGCGCTGCACTGGCTTGCCATGTAACACGCTGGCCAACGCAGCACACCACTCGCCTCGGTCGAACTGGTTTCGGCGCGATGACGCCTCCCCGTACCGAAAGATCGGGCGGTCCTCTTGCCGCGCCACTGCTTGCACGAGGAACGGCGAGAGGTACTCATTGGACCCCAGATCGGCATAGCGGTCTCGCGTGTCTGTCGAGGCGAAGAACTCACCAAACGTCACGAACCGCCCGAGTACCGGGGCGTACTTCCCCATCCGCCGCAGGTCGTCGAGCCACGGCTGCTTTAGGTCCGGCCATCTCGCGAAGCACACCGCAGCCACGTGGTCGTGGTCCATCGACTCGGCCATGCGGATCGGGAACCGCAGGAAGCTCGACGCACTGTCCCCAGCCAGCGGGATGCGGCTATAGGCTTCGAGCGTTGTGCCATCCTGCCCCTGCCATCGCAGGCGAGTCTGCTCCTCATCCGGGTAGAGGCCATCGTCCATCACGAAG
>JAYTWO010000511.1:0-2104 GCA_043743415.1 Planctomycetota bacterium | reverse complement strand
GCGCCGCCTCGCCTATGCAGGCACGACTTAGCGTAACAATTCCCGGAAGAACCATTTCTGCCGTCAAGACCAAGTTTTCATCAGCCCAGGGTGGCCCAGTCATCGCTTCGGATGTCTGGGTGACAGAGCCACAAGAGGGTGCGTTGGTGAGTGAACATGGACAGAGAGGTGGAAGTCCTCTTCAAGTAGACGTTCTCCGGCTTGTCGCTGACCGAAACTGCGTCGTCGTGAGGCGGGGTGGGGAGCATCGGGAGGCGAACGGCCTGTCCGCAACGTGTGTGCCGTCTTCATTTCAAGGCGGGATTCGGCCGGGTTGTCTGGCGAGCCTGCCCGCTTGTGGCGAAGCCCAGATCGGAGCGATCCGAAAGCGATCGACGCTGAGGGGTCACGTGTGAAAGCGATCGAGCGAGCGACCAGGTGGTTGGAGGCGGAGTGGTTGGAAGTCCAAGTTCATGAAACCAAGAGACCTGAGCAGGCAGGACGGCCCCTGTGCCGACTGCTCAGGAGTCAGAGCGTTCATAGTCGTGCTGAAGCCGGGCCGTCCTCAATCTGTGGCGGCTGGGGGAGCGAAGGGACGCAGGAAGGTGGATGACCAAGCACTCGATGCACTGAATTTCACTCAGCCATTGTTCCCCGGACTCGCGTCGGGGGAACTCAAACCAGAGTCGCGAGCCCGGCCCACGTGACCGGTCTTTCACGGTGGATCGAGCCGTTTGGACATGACATGTTGACGATCTTCGGATGTAGGAGAAGTCTCCCAGCTGCTCCCGCCGCATTCCCTGAAATCAACGGACAGCGGTCGGTTAATCTTGACTCAGGTGACACCGCCAACTGGAGAGCCGAATGCAGGAGACCTGCCCGTCCGGGCGTAACTACGATCACTTGGAGGAGCGTCTCCTGACCCTGCACCACACGAAGTACACCCTACAAGGGTAAAGCCTTGCCAATGCCCATCCCCAAAATAGTGCGTTGAACCCTAAACTCCTCGCTTCTTCCACAGCTCCCGAAAACTCTTCTGCGGTGGGTCGGGCAGATCGCGCTGCTTGCCCCACATGTTGACGAGCGGGTTGTTCACGAGGAACTTCGGCGTGATCCGCAGGGCGAGCCGCCCCAGCTTTCCGGCCAGCTTATAGAGCCACAGGTTGGTCAGCACCGTCTTCGCGGCCACCATCATCAACTGCTTCGACTTCGGCAAGAGCCCCTTGAGGGCGATCTTGTTTCGCCAGGTGTAGAGCTGTAAATGCAGGTCGATTTTCACCGGGCAGACATCGGTGCAACTGCCGCACAGCGAACAGGCGAACGGGAGCGACGAGTGCTGGGCGGCGTCCATCGCGGGGGCGAGGATCGAGCCGATGGGGCCGGGAATCGTGTTGTGGTAGCTGTGGCCGCCGCTACGGCGGTAGACGGGGCAGGTGTTCATGCAGGCTCCGCAGCGGATGCAATTCAGCGATCGTCGGAAGTCGTCGCTGGCCAGCAGATCGCTGCGGCCGTTGTCGACCAGCACGATGTGCATCTCGGAGTTCGCATCACGCGGGCCGTGGAAGTGGCTGGAGTAGGCGGTGATCGGCTGCCCGGTGGCCGACCGCGCGAGGAGCCTCAAGAACACACCCAGGTCCGCCGCCCGAGGGATCAGTTTCTCAATCCCCATGCAGGCGATATGCACCGGCGGCAGAGACACGCCGAGGTCCGCGTTCCCCTCGTTCGTGCAGACGACAATGCCACCCGTTTCGGCGATGGCGAAGTTGACCCCGGTGATTCCGGCCTGTGCCCCCAGAAACTTCTTGCGGAGTTCGTGACGCGCCGCATTGACCAGATAGTCCGGGTCAGTCGCCCCCTTCTCGGTCCCGATGTGTTGGTGGAACAACTCGCCGATCTCTTCTCGCTTCGTGTGAATCGCGGGCATCACGATATGGCTCGGCGGTTCGTCGCGCAGCTGAACAATCCACTCGCCGAGATCGGTGTCGACGACCTCGATGCCGTGCCGTTGGAGGAACGGGTTGAGGTGGCACTCCTCGGTGAGCATCGACTTGCTCTTCACGAGTTTGGTGACACTGTGCTTCTGCAGGATCGAGAGCACGATCTCGTTGTGCTCGGCGGCGTCCTT
>JAYTWO010000510.1:0-2594 GCA_043743415.1 Planctomycetota bacterium | reverse complement strand
ATTCGGTCGCACCCCGTTCACGCAGTCCGGCTCCGATGTCCTGGGCATCGGTCGCGATCACAACCAGTACGGCTTCTCGACGTGGCTGGCCGGAGCGGGGCTGAAGCACGGCGTGGCCTACGGCTCAACGGATGACATCGGCTGGAAGGCCGCCGAGAACCGCGTTCACTGGCACGACTTCCACGCCACAGTCCTGCACCTGCTGGGGATCGACCACACGCGGTTGACGTTCTATCACAACGGGATTCAGCGCCGCCTGACCAATGTCCACGGGGAGTTGATTCACGGCGTATTGGCGTAATCCCGCGTGACGCCTAAGAGACGGTGACGCACGGTCTACTGCTGGGTGGTAGAGCAACGCGAGGTGAACAGACCGAGTATGTCAGGCTTAGCCTGATCGATCAGGTGAAACCTGACCTACTCGAACTGTGGGCGGAACTGCCGGACCTCTTGGAAGGCGAAAAAATCCGCCGGAGGAGAACAAAGTGCCCACGCTCGCGGCTGGCAGGGCGTATCCTCCCACACGAAGCGAACTCCATGTTCGGAGTCTTCGCATCAATGGCAGGAGAAATCATGACGCGATCTTCGAAGCTGTGGAGGTGCTTGTTACTCGCAGTCATCGCTGGGCTTGTCGGTGTGGCACTCGTGGGAGAAGTCCGATCACGCCGCCAGGTCGTGGCCATGAAGACGACCAAGGACCGCCTGAAGCAAATCGAGCTGGCTCTGCACAGCTATCACGAAGAGTACCGGAGCTTTCCCCCCGTGTATGTGAAAGGCCCCGATGACCGGATGTGGCACAGCTGGCGAACGTTGCTGTTGCCGTATCTGGGTGAGCAGGATTTTGCGGCGAAGTACCGCTTCGATGAGCCGTGGGACGGCCCGCACAATCGCGAGTTGGCCGCGAAGTGTCCCGAGGTGTTTCAGTCTCCGCACTGGGGCGCTGAGCCGGGGAAGACCAACTTCTATGGAGTGGTGGGCCCCGGCACGGCCTGGCCCACTCGGCATCCGATCGGGTATCGCGATGCGTTGAATGGCACCTCGAATACGATTCATGTGGTGGAAGGACCGCCACTCGTCACATGGCTGCAACCACGCGACCTCAGCTATCGGGAATGGAACGCCGCCCTCCGATCACCCGGCGGCAATGGTTTGCATGTGGTCTTCATGGACGGTTCAGTGCGATTTCTCCGGCCCACTCTCCCAAAACAGACGCTGATGCGATTGCTCACTGTGAGTCCGGGGAAGCCGATTTACACCAGTTCGGACTGGCCGGAGGAGTCGAGCCAGACCGCCCAGCAGTTGGAGTCATGGGAGACTCAGGACACCGCCAACATGGGCCAGACGGATGTTCTGGCTGCGGCGTCTGTTCCGCTCGATCCCGAGCAGAACCAGATCTGGTGTGCCACGTTTCAGATCGCCTGGGACGAACTCCGCAGCCAGATCGGTGGTGCGGTCCAGACGCAACCAGTTCCGCCGCTTGTGGGCCAGCTGAATGCCGAGCCGTTTGATCGCCGGGCCTTGTCGCCCACGACATACGTGGTAGCCACCACCGATGGGACGCCCGCCCAAACGCGAGCTCTCCAAGTCGAACTCCAGCAGAAACTCCCCCAGCTGAACGCGCCCCTGAAGACTCCGACGGATGATGGGCAACCACGCCTGTGTCTGACGGCCAGTCTGATGAAGTCGATGCCGTTCGAGGATGAATTGGAGCGGTTCACATCTCCGCTGAAGTTCAAGTCCGACAAACAGACCGCTGAGGTGGTCTCTTTTGGACTCCAGCCCAGTGTCCAGGGGACGATGGGTGATGCGGTCCTGCCGCAGCAAGTGCTGGTGGGTGATTACGTCAGCGATGAGGACTTCATCCTGATCCTCACCACGAACAGTCCGCAGCACGATGAGGCGATACTGTCCCATACCCGGGCGGGCACTTCCTTACGAGCGATGTGGAATGAGACGGCGACCCGGTTGAAGTCGCCCCACCCCCATCGTGTCGAGTCCTCATTCTGTAGCGGTGAACGCCTGGAAGTCCCGATCATGGAGTTCAAACTGAAGACGGCATTCCCGGAACTCGTGGGGCTGTCGGTCGCGGGTTTACCGTTTCCAGGTGCCATCGAATACGCGACCCAGTCCATCAAGTTTCGTCTCGATGAGAAGGGGGCTGAGGTGATTTCGGTCGCCGAGATCGGCGTGCTCGGCGATTTTGGGGATGAGCCACCGCCTCCCTTCGACCCCCGCAAGCCTCGTCAGTTCATCTTCGACCAGCCGTTCTTTCTGGCCCTCCGCGAGCAGGGAGCGTCAGAGCCGTACTTCCTCGGTTGGATCGCCGATCCGGAGATCATGGTCCGTTCTGTACCGACTGACTGACCGGCGTTTCGCGGGGTGGCCCCGGTTGAGTCGCTTTGGACTCTACCGGGGCGGCGCAGCCGGAAGAGGTTCTTGCACGCAAGACGTTCTCCCGATAACCTCCTGTGCTGCGCACACAGGTAGGCTCCAAAGCGAGCCAACCTGTGCCACCCACTCACTTACTCAACCGGGGCCACCCCGCGTGGCGAGTGACAATGCAGCGTCCGCCGGCGATGGACCACACCCGCCCC
>JAYTWO010000509.1:0-5767 GCA_043743415.1 Planctomycetota bacterium | reverse complement strand
CGTTTACCCGACTTCATCGCGAATGAGGGCGCTGCCCCACAATTCCTCCGTCAGCAGCTTTGTACTGCCATTGGACGAATGCACCCTGCCGTGTTTGACTATCCGGAAGAGTTGGCGGTGTGGCCCAGACATCGCTTTGGATGTCTGGGTGACGAAGGAACAAGAGGGAGAGGAGGAGTTCCGATTCTCACCGCCAGCACTCCTCTTTCATTCCTCTTGTCGCTGCGCGACCCAGACGCTCAAAGCAGCGTCTGGGCCACCCCGCCGCATCACGCTCGAAGCCACTGGCGGCCCAAAGCGACCGCCAGTGGCACCCCAAATCAATTCTCATTCGGCAGTGGGCCTCCGTCAACAGTGCCACCCCGCCGATCGCAGTGCCAGATAGCGGGAAGTCGTTCAGGACCAATTCCTGAAACGACCTGTCCCACGCTCCACTACCAGAGGATGGTCACGTTCTGGCTGGGCGGACCCTGGTAGTACCATGGGTGCCGGTAGTTGTAGTACGGGTAGCGCGTGTGCAGGCCGCCCGAGTTGGCGTTGGGCGAGAGAACACCGGAGCTGACACCGGAGCCGCTCCCGTAGCCAGCTCCTCCGGAGTATCCGAATCCGCCCGACATCATCGATCCACCCTGGCATCCGCAGGAGGACACCGGAGCTGGCATGGCGACTGCTCCACAGCAACCACGCTGAAACGGAGCGGGCATGTATTGCGGAGCGGGAGCCGGTCCGCTTACCCAGGAGTCGTGGATGACGGGCGAGTTGCCAATCACCGGACTCTCCGGCGTGTAATCGACCGGCGGCTGAGATTCGGGAACCGGGACGAGTCGTGTGGGCTCGATCGTATTCACCCTCGGAACGATGTCCAGAGGTTGGACAGATTCAATGACTGGCGTCGCCCCTGCCTGAACCGGCAGTGGTGCATCTTGGGCCAACAGCGACCCCAGGCCACTCAGGCCCACGGTCGCCAACAGAACGGAGGATTTCCAAGATCGCATTGATCGTACTCCAATGACTGAACGGGAAGCAGGTCGGACCTGCGTAGAGACTGCTGACAAGGTAGGTGGCACCGGAACCCGTGAGGACTCCGGGAATCGGAAACATCGGTATTTCCCTCGTCTTGCCACGCGATATGCCGCTTTTACCGTTTAACGGGTTGGTTCTTGGTGCATTTGCTGAACCATTCGTTCCGAATCAACCACGGCACGGGGTTGGTTGTCATTGGGCAACATGAGATTGCGGACTCCATCGCCGACGATATTCGTCGACCCGCACCACACCCCCCACGAGGAGACTGGGATGACCAAGGCAATGTGGGCGGCACTCATGACGGCCGCAATGGCTGGCACCGGCCTGGCCCAGGACTTCGTGGGGCCTTCCTCCGTCGGCAGCAGCGAGCAGCTGTATCCCTTCGACGACCAGGAGAGATGGAAGCACGGCTACCTGAAAGAAATGCCGTACTACCACGGCTACCATTCCTTCCGTCCGTACAACTACCACCATGTCTTCTCGCAGTCCCAGACGGCTGCGGGCTGGGGCATGAACCCGACATCGGCTCAATCGCAACAGTTCTGGCACAAGTACGAACAGATGGCCAGCCCCGGCTCTCCGATGTACTCTCAGTCTGGGCGATCATCCCAGGAAGAGCAGCTGGTTCGGCTGCAGTATCAGAACCAGGTCCTGCCACAGATGCAGATGCAGAACCAGTACCAAGGTGGCAGCAACACGAACGGGTTTGGGGGCCAGACATACACCCAGGAAGTGTCTCCGGTCGTGTACCAGGGCATCGTGCCGAACTCCCCGCAAGAACAGCAGTTCTCGGGACCGAATCTACTCCCTCAGAACTCGAATACGACTCAGAGCGAGCAACAGCGTCAGGATTTGCGGAGCTTTCTGGATTATCCATCGACGCAGCGTCGTTAACACACGCCGCAATCCGCGCCGGATCGATCGACGAGCTACCGTCGAGGGAGTCCTCACCGACTCCCTGGCCGGTGGCTGATGCGTTTTGTAGAACGAAATTGATTTCGTTCAATGCGACGAGTTAGAACGGAATGAATTCCGTTCTACTGACACGCAGCAGTCGTGCCTCGATATCTCGAAGAATCCCAGGGCGATCCCCAGTTTTCCCTCATGACGGCCCCATCGCCTCGCCGATGCCGACAAGAGGCGTCGTGCCGCGCTGTCAGGCTGCGGAGTCTGGTCAGAACACATCGCCCCCTCAAAGTCCACGGATGGACATGATGCATCGGAAGAACCACGAGCCGAACCTCGGACCGACCGTCACCTCGACGGCGGCCCGACCACGCCTCCCTCTTCCGCGTCTGGTACTGCTCGGAATGTCCCTGCTGGTGCTGCTGGATCGCGGCGTCGTGGTGGCCGCCGAGACCGCGTACTCCAGTCGACACGCCTTGAAAATCCCGTTCGACTTCAAAGATGAACAGGTCCGGCAACTGCAGGCCACCGAAGTTCAACTGCTCGTCTCCATCGACCAGGGGAAGTCCTGGAAGATCGCCGCCAAGGCCAAGCCCCAGGACCGGCTGTTCCGCTACAACGCAGCGGACAACGGCAATTACTGGTTCTCCGTGCGGATGATGAATTCGAAGGGCCAGCCGATCCAGCCGGGCGCTCCTCAAGTGGGGCTGAAAGTCACGGTGGATGATGTGCCTCCCGTGCTGGAGATTAAGGTCCGCGAGTTGTCCCCCGGTCGAGTCGAATTGACTTGGCAGGCAGAGGACGAAGCGCTGAACATCGACTCGCTGGAGATTCAATACTGCGAGGGAGAGAATGGCCAGTGGAAGCCGGTGGCGCTGGGCCAACAAGCGGAAGGTCGCCTGGACTTGCCAGTCAGTGTCGCGGGCACGGTCTTCGTCGCCGGTCGCGTGATCGATCGGGCCAAGAATGAAGTGACGGTCGAGGACCAGACCTCGGTCTCGTCGGAGACAAAAACCCAAACTCGCGAGACCGAGCCCGACTTCAGCAAACCCGTGGCGATCGTTCCCAGAACGCCGAACAGCGACCGCGCGGCGATGTCAGTGCCGCGCATCATCACCGAATCATCGCTCACGGCCCGTCCGGTTCCGCAATCGGTCAGCCAGTCGATGGCTTCCCCGATTGTGGTCAATCCGGCTCAACCGCTGCGCCAGTCGACGTACCCCTCGGGGGCGCGGGTCGTGAAGGTGACGGCCTTCAACATTGGCTACTCCCTCGATCAGGTTGGCCCGTCCGGCGTCGGTGCCGTCGACCTGTTCATCACTGAAGACAATGGTCGCACCTGGTTGACATATGGCAGTGACCCCGATCGCAAAAGCCCGTTCACGGTCCGCGTCGAACACGGCGGGCAGTTCGGGTTTGCCATCCGGGCACGGAGCGGGATCGGCCTTTCCGAGAATCCCCCGAAGAATGGGCAACCTCCAGAAATCATCGTCGTGGTGGACCAGCTCGCGCCCCGCCCCCGACTGGGCAACCTGACCCAGGGACAAGGTCTCACACCCAACCAGGTGCAATTTGGCTGGGTGCTGACGGATGTGGATCTGCCCGAGCAATGTGTCATGCTGTCGCGAGCCTATAGCCCCAGCGGCCCGTGGGAGCCGATGAGTAACTGGATCGAGAACTCGGGGCGGTACATCTGGACCGTTGATCAAGCGATCGACCGCCCGATTTATATTCGGTTGGAGGCCCGCGATCTGGCCGGGAATATCGGGAAGGTCGATTCGGACCAGCCGATGCAGATTGATTTAACGCGACCGTCCGCTCGCATTCTCGATGTGGAATCGGTCACGCAGTAAGGCGACCGGCCAGTCTTCGCCGACCAAAAGACTTTTGAAGTCTCCGAAGACTTCCGAAGTCTGGCGGGTATCACCCGAGGCAGGCCCAAGCCTGGACTCCCACGACTGCTTGGCTCAAGTCGTGCCCCCCACTACACTCTCGACATACGCCTCCTCCCCCTACATGCGGCCACATGTCCAGCCTCTCCCCCACTCTCGATGATCCGCTCACAGCGGTCCTCGCTCGGCTTCGCAGCCGCGTCGATGAGAGATTGCGGGCGTACGTCACATTGTCGGTAGACTGTCCGTCCCAGCTCGGCGAGTCGATGCTGTATAGCGTCGCCGCCGGAGGCAAGCGGGTGCGGCCCGTACTCACGCTGCTGGCCTGTGAGGCGTGCGGCGGGACGATCGAGTCAGCTCTCCCCGCAGCTTGTGCGATCGAGTTGATCCACACGTACTCGCTGATTCATGATGATCTGCCAGCGATGGACGACGACGACCTCCGCCGGGGGCTGCCGACCAATCACATTCAGTTCGGCGAGGCCACTGCCATCCTGGCCGGGGATGGGCTACTGACCCTGGCGTTTGAGATCCTGGCCCGTGACGTGCAACCGGCTGAGGTCGCAGCCGCCTGCTGCGTGGAACTCGCCAGCGCGGCGGGAGCCGAAGGGATGGTCGGTGGGCAGCAGGCCGACCTCGAAGCCGAGACCCATCCGATCCGCACGATCGAACAACTCGAAGCGATTCATCGCCGAAAAACGGGACGTTTGCTTTCGGCAGCACTGCTGATGGGCGGTCGCATCGCCGTCACCAGCCCGCAAAATCTACGCAGCCTGCAAGTCTACGGCGATTCCATCGGACTGGCCTTCCAAATCGCGGATGATCTGTTGGATGTCGTCGGCGATGCGGGCAAGATGGGGAAAGGCGTTCGCAAGGACTCCGACCTCAACAAACTGACCTACCCGTCGCTGCTCGGCCTGGACGAAAGCCGACGACGGGCGGAGGCACTCGTCGAGCGCGCATGTGATGCGGTGGCGGTCTTCGGTCCGCAGTCCGCCCACTTGCAGGCACTCGCCCGCTACATCATCGAGAGGGACCATTGATGGACTACCAGTTGCTGCCCCTGATCGCATCGCCTGCGGAACTCAAGGCGATGAACGATACCCAGTTGGTCCAACTGGCTCAGGAGATCCGCGATGCGCTGTGCGAGATCGTCAGCGACCGCCCCGCGCACTTCGCCAGCAACCTCGGTGTGGTCGAGTTGTGCATCGCTCTGCATCAGGTGTTCGACTTCTCGAAAGACCGGCTGATCTGGGACACGGGTCATCAGATTTACCCGCACAAGCTCGTGACCGGGCGCTATCCGCAGTTCCACACGATCCGGCGGAAAGGGGGCCTGATGGGCTACCCGAATCCGGCGGAGAGCGAGTACGACCTGTTCGTGACCGGGCATGCCGGGTCCAGCGTGTCGACGGTGCTGGGCCTCAAGGCCGGGGACGATCTGATCCACCCGGAAGAGGGTCGCAAGTCGGTGGCCGTCATCGGCGACGGGGCCTTTCCGTCGGGAATCGTGTTCGAAGCCTTCAACAATGCCGCCGGGCTCGACAAAGACCTGCTCGTCATCCTCAACGACAACAAGATGGGCATCTGCCCCCGCGTCGGTGGGCTGGCCAAGTACCTCGACAAGGCTCGGGCCGCCCCGTTCTACAACGGACTCAAGAAGGATGTCTCGTGGCTGCTCAACAAGCTGCCACTGGTGGGCGAGCCGACGCGCGAGATGCTGGGCAGCGTCAAAGAGGCGGTCAAGGGCTTCCTGCACGGCGGTAAGCTGTTTGAGGAACTCGGCTTCCGCTACATCGGTCCGGTCGACGGGCACGACTTGAAGTCGTTGCGTGAATACCTGCTGATGGTCAAGGAGATCAAGGGGCCGGTGCTGTTGCACGTCTTCACCGAAAAGGGCCACGGGTTTAAGCCCGCTGAGGCCGATCCGGTGCAGTTCCACT
>JAYTWO010000508.1:0-6266 GCA_043743415.1 Planctomycetota bacterium | reverse complement strand
GAGTCCCCGAAGATCACATAGGGCGGGACCTCTCGCTCCCGCGCCACATCAAGTCGCAGCGTTCGTAGATGCTCGAACAATCCCGCATCCACACCGGCCATCGGGTCGAAGTTTTCACGAGGGCGGGAGCTGCTCGTGCCGCTCCGCGAGCTGCGGCGTCCCGACGAGGCGGGTTCGGAGGAATCCTGGGATGCGGCCCCGGTGCTGCGCAGTCGCACGGCGGCCTCCCCCTTGAGCAGCTTCCGCCCGAGTTCTGTGATCTTGAGGATCTGATACTCCCCCTCGCGGATTAAGAACCCTTGCCGCGCGAGGTCGCCGATCCAGTCCTGGACTGCGGTGATCGCATGCTCTTTGAGTAGCCCATACGTACTCAATTTCTCGTGGCCATTTCGCGTCACGCGATCATCCATGTTCCCCGTCACGACGCGACCGGTGTACTCGCTCCCGAAGCGTTCCCCCTGTCGATGGATCGACGAGAGGATGATCTGCGCGATCCGCAACGGGCTCTCGACAAACGTGATCTCACCCAGGCAGAGGTCGCAACTGTCGCCGCAATCGGCGGGGAGGTCTTGGCCGAAGTGCTGGACCAAGGCCCGGTGTCGGCAGGTCACACCGTCGGCGTAGTCGAGCATCGACCGGAGCGACGCCTCTGACGCCTGACGGACCGCTTCGGGTTGTTCGGAAAAGATGAACTGCCAAGTGGGGATGTCTCGCCCGCTCGGGAACAACCAGCACTCGGCTTCGAGGCCGTCGCGCCCGGCTCGACCGGTCTCTTGTTGATAGTGTTCGACCGACTTGGGAATTCCGGCATGGATGACGTAGCGGACATCGGGCTTGTCGATCCCCATGCCAAACGCGACCGTGGCGACGATCGTCTGAATCTCATCGCGGATGAACTGCTCCTGGTGCGATTGGCGGTCCTCGTCCGACAGACCGGCATGATACGGGCGGGTCTTGTAGCCCATCGCGTTCAGATCGCTGCTGACCTTTTCGACCTCTTTGCGACTGATGCAGTAGATGATCCCGGCCCGGTTGCGATGGCGGTCCATGATCGAACCGATCTGGCTGGTCAGCTTCTGCCGCCGCTCGACACGATAGGTCAGGTTGGGACGGTCGAAGCTGCCCACCAGAACCTGCGGCTGGCGGAGCGAGAGTTGCTCGATGATGTCGACCCGCACTCGCTCGTTCGCGGTCGCGGTGAAGGCATGGATGCCGACCTCGGGAAACTGCTCGCGGAGGAACTTGAGCTGGCGGTAATGCGGGCGGAAGTCGTGGCCCCAGTGGCTCACGCAGTGCGCCTCATCGATCGCGAAGAACGAGACCCCCGCCTTGCGAATCCGGTTCAGCAAGGGCTCCGAGGTCAGACCTTCCGGAGCCACATACAACAACTTGAGCTTCCTGGCATCGAGGTCAGCTGCGATCTCCCACTTCTGCTTGGGAGTGAGCGTGCTGTTAATAAATGCGGAGGGAACCCCATTGGCACGGAGGGCGTCGACCTGGTCCTTCATTAACGAGATGAGGGGCGAAATGACGATCGCCACGCCGTCCATGCAGACGGCGGGGGCCTGATAACAGAGGGACTTTCCGCCGCCGGTGGGCAGCACGACCAGCGAGTCCTCGCCTTGCAGCACACTCAGCATCGCTGCCTGTTGCAATGGTCGAAACTGGTCATACCCCCAATGCGTGTGCAGTGCCGTTAAGAGCCGTTCCGCATCCGGCGAGTCGGCCTGCTGAACAGCGGGCGACTGTCGGGGAGAAGCAGTTTTCTTGGCCATACCGATCACCGGATTGCAGGAACTTGGACGGAACAACGGCAGTGTAAACGAATGTATACTGCTCCGCTAGAATGGCTAACAGAGCATTCTGTTGGAGTTCAGCTTTGCCACTCCCGGAGTAGGCGGAAGCCACACCACCAACTTATTTCAAATCGAGCCGGGCCCAGAACAGCCGCTTGCGATCGGCTCGCAGGCGAAGGTCTTCCAGCAGCGCCTCGACGCTGGGCGTCAAGAGGCCGTTGAACTGTTCGTCCCCCCCGACGTGGACCCGGACCCGTTCCTCGAAATTGATCATGTCCGGCGATAACCACACAGTGGTCGTCTTCCCGGGGTGGGTCACATACACGGTCCCGCCGGGGGTGATCTTGCCAGCGATCGGCATGTCGGGGACCTTCTTTCGGCGGTCCTCCCAGATGATCGGCTGGAAGAGTTTTTCCGGAAGCGTGCCCGCCTTGATCCAGTGGAAGTGGTTGTCGAAGGAGCGAAGCGTCTTGACCTCGAAATCGAGATACTCCTGGATCGGTTTGCGGCGGACGGTTTCGGCCCAGTCCATCAGTCGTGGCAGCTCTTCGGAGTAGGGCTCAAATCCCCGTTTCTTATACTCGCAGTAAGTAATATCGATCCCTTTACTAAAATACCGATTGAGGTCTCGCATGTTCTCGGCCACGGTGTCCCGGTCGCGTTCGCCCGAGACGACATACCACGAGGTCTTCAGCGCGTTGCTATAATAAGACATGCAATACTGCTGGCTCTTGCCACAGATCGGAGCGACTCCCGCGAAGACATCCGGGTGCGACATTCCCAGATCAAAGCAGGCGTCCGCCCCCATCCCATGCCCGGCCAGTACGACGCGATCGGCGTCGATCCGGTGCGTCCGCATCGCATGACGAATCGAGCCGAGCACCGCCCGGTGCGAGGCCAGATCGTACTCGTGGTGGGATTGATTTGGCTGGGCGTATTCCGGGGCGATGGTGACGAACCCGCGGCGCTGGCCGTGCCCTTCACGCTCGGCATCTCCCGCCCACCAACTCGCCTCGTAGGTCGCATCCCTCCCGGCACCGTGCAGCACGACCAGCAGGGGATACGTATGTTGAGCATTATATTCTTTGGGAAGAATGACCACGTACGACAGTGGCGTCCCCGCACCATCGGTGGCGGTCTCAACGCGGGTCGGCACGCACGGCGGGATCGGAGCCATGTCTTCCAGCATCGGCAGGAACTCCACCATGCGGGCCAGTCGTTCCACCGAGACATCCTCCGTCTCTTCCAGGGTTTTAATAATCTCCACTCGCCGTGCGGCATTCTCGGGGGCTCGCTGGTACTCCAAAACTAAAAACCGCATCTCCCACATCCGCAGCGCCGAGGCCAGTGAATCCACCGCATCGGACGGCCCCACGACCCAGCTGGAATACGCCAAGGCCAGCTTCTCGCTGGCAGTGATTTGTGGATCGTCGGCAATCTGCTCGTAAGGAGATAACCGGTCGAGATTCTCCACGGCATGCAGTTCGTCGCCTATTAAACTGCGCAGCGGTTTGAGCTGAGCTGCCTGGTCCGCCGGGATCGCCGCTTGCAGCATGTCGAGTTGCAGCAGGATGTTCGCCCGCCGTTCGCGGACCGCGTCGTAGTCGCGAAGGATGCCATCGACCTGGCGGCGAATGTCCGCGCTCACTCCGTCATCCGGAAACGTCTTCACGGCTCCGTAGGCCAGTAGGTGTTGCCCGGCAGTCCGGCGGCGCGTGATCTCGTTCAGCACTCGCCGCGAGTCGAGTTCATCCATGCGGGCGATGATCAAATCGCACGTCGCCTTCTCGGCTGGGAAGTCCCGCACCAGCAGCGGAACCTCCAGGCGGGCCGATTTATACATCTCGGCCTGCTCATAAAAGGCGATCAGCTTGCGGCGATCAATGACATCCTTTCGGTTCACTCGATTCTTTAATATTCGGTCAACGACTTCCGGCCCCAGCGATTGAGTCGTGCGGGCAAACGCCCAGTCATACTGCAAGGCTTCGATCCGCACATAATCCGGACGCAACTCGACAATCCCCAGCACAATATCCAGCGTGGTGTCTGACCCCGTTCGCAGCTGGACCATGCCATGTCCGAACTCGTCAAACTCCTCAATCCGGGAAAAAGTACCGACTTGAAGGGGAAAGTTCTGGTGACCGCTCTTGCGCTGAGGGATGTGGAAGGTGATGATCTCGGATTTCAGTTTCGCGTCATCCAGGATCTCCGCCATCTGCCGCCCAGGCACCAACAGTCGCCGCGGCCCATCGTCGACCATCCAAATCGGACACGACGCCGGAACCTTCTTGTTCGGGTTGGCTCGGAAGACGGCCACATCGCTGAGCCCGGCCACTTTGCCCGAATAGGTCAGCCCACTCTTGAGCTTCAGCGTCTCCGCGAGCGCAGCTTCGACCCCCGCCATCAGGACCAAGGCCAGACAGGCGACCATCGCCATACGCATGAGGAAGATCTCCCGAGGGGATGTCGTCGCGACGTTCGTCAGAACGTGGGAAGCCGGATCACGCATCCGGACTCGCCAGACGACCTCTGCCGAAGGCCCTCAGTTGTGGTGTCGCTGGCTCCTATTCGCCCACCTCCTCGCGAAGGTGGCTACGTCCAAGCACGACTCAGTATCCCCATCATCGAGTGTACACTCGCGGCCGTCCAGTAAAATCCGAACAGATGGGGCCACCGGAACGACCGTCAGGGTTGAACTCGTGAGCGGCCCGATTGGATCTCGTGGGTCGCTGGCAAGATCTGCGCCAGTACTGGCGTGACGCACACCACAAATTCTCCAACAATTCTTGGCTGAATGCCCAAACTGGCCTTGCTTCAAATCGTTCCATGTCAAATGATTCCCCCACGTGTCGTGTCTCACGCAACACGACGGGACTATCGACCCGAGATCGTCGACCGGTCAGCCGGTGCGGTTCGGGATGTCAAACGAGAAAGGAGGAGGTCCAGTGTCTGATTCGATTACCCAACGAGGTGCCACCGTCTGACTGATTGTCGGCGGACCGTCAGCGACGGCCCCTCAACATGGGAACACGAGTTCCCGTGAGTGCTGCTTCGAAGGCCCAGCCCCTGTACACAGGGGCTGGGCTGTTTGTTTTGGAATCCCCATCGATCCGCATTCCGCCACAACAGTCCGTGGTGATTGTTAGGCGAGCGGCAACTCGTATTTTACCCGTGGGATAGGCTTCCAGCCTGTCGTTTCGTGGGATAGGCTTCCAGCCTGTCGTTTCACTTAAGAATGACAGGCTTCCAGCCTATCCCACGGGATTGTTTCATCCGCCGATCGCCTTAGCGCGGCAAATACGTATCCGTTGACGGCTGCGGGTCGATGATCGCATCGGCCTCGGGGAGGCCGGTGGCTTGGCGTTTCGCGGCGTCCCACACGATCGGCTTCTGCATGCGGAGGGCCAGCACGCCGAGCATGCCGACTTCGGTGATGCGGGCTCCGATTTCGAACGGCGAGTACGATTTGGCGTCCCCGGCACAGGCCAGCACCCACTCGAACATGTGCGAGTTATTGACGCGGCTCCAACGCGGACGTTCCCCCTGGGCAGCCAGTTTGGGATCCCACTTGAGAACTTCGGTGTCGATGCGGGGCTGGGTCTGGGCGATCTGGGCCACCTCGGGCTGATTCGCCCCGCTGAACTCTTTGGCTCCTTTCAGGCGGACATTGCAATCGGTATTCCACAGCCCTGCCGAAAGGGTGCCTTCGCTCCCCACGACGAGACAGCCCGTGTTGCCCACCGGCCCCTGAGTCACACTCTCCGGCGGCAGGTTCTTGTCGCCGGAGTAGAAGTAGAGCTTGACCGGCCCGCGATCCCCCTTGGCCGCGAAGTCGAACGTCACTGTGCAACGGGTCGGGTACGACTCGTGACCCAGGTCGCTGCCCGTCGTTTCGATGCGTGTCGGAGCATCCAGATCCAGAGCCCGATAGGCCAACTGAAACCCATGACAACAGAAATCGGCGATTGACCCGCCACCGAAGTCGTACCAACCGCGCCACTTGCCCGGATGATAGATGTCGTTGTTGTAGGGGCGGGCTGGAGCCTGACCGAGCCAGAAGTTCCAGTCAAGTCCCTCGGGAATCGGATCGCTGGTGGCCGGACGATCCACGCCGTTGGGCCAGCTATGAGCGGGGTGCCAGACATGCACTTCCGTGATCGGACCGAGCAGGCCCGATCGAATCACCTCGAAGCTGCGGCGAAAGCCTTCGGTGGAGCAGCCTTGATTGCCGGTCTGCGTGGCCTGCTTCGGGTGGTCGAGGGCCAGCTTCTCCAAGGCCCGGCACTCGGCCACCGAATGAGCCAGCGGCTTCTCGCAGTAGACATGCTTACCGGCTTGCAGGGCCGCCTGGCAGATCGGCACGTGCCAATGGTCCGGCGTGGCGACGATCACCGCGTCAACGCCCTTCTCCTTCTCCAACAGCTCGCGGTAGTCGTGATAGGTCCGGGCCTCGCTCAGCCCGTTGATCTT
>JAYTWO010000507.1:0-4107 GCA_043743415.1 Planctomycetota bacterium | reverse complement strand
TGGTGAATGTGCATCTCACCAACCATCTGAAGGGGAGCGGGTATCACTACGCTCCCGACCCGTCGTCGCAGGGAGCCTGCACCATCGGCGGCAATGTGGCCACCAACTCCGGCGGGCCGCATACGCTCAAGTACGGCGTCACGGTCAATCACGTCCTCGCGGTCGAGGTCGTCCTCCCCACCGGCGAAAAGGTCCAGTTCGGCAGCCCCTGCGAAGACACGCCGGGCTACGACCTCACCGGGCTGTTCGTCGGCAGCGAAGGTACCTTCGGTGTCGTGACCAAGATCTGGGTGCGGCTCAGTCGCGATCCAGTGGCCTACCGCACGATGCTCGGCGTGTTCGACACCGTCCGCAGCGCGACCGAGGCCATCTCCGCCATCATCGGGGCCGGCATCGTCCCAGCTGCCTTGGAGATGATGGACAACGGGATCATCGAGGCCCTCGAAGCGGCCTTCCACTTCGGGTTCCCGCTCGATGCCGGAGCGGTGCTGCTGATCGAGGTCGACGGGCTGGAGGTGGCGGTCGATGGGGAGGCCAAGCGGATCGTCGATCTGTGCAATGCCAATGGAGCCCGCGAGGTCCGCATGGCCAACTCCCCCGAGGAGCGCACGCTCCTCTGGAAGTGCCGCAAGCAAGCCTTCGGAGCCATCGGTCGCCTCTCCCCCAGCTACTGCACCCAAGACGGCGTCGTCCCGAGAACCAAACTCCCGGAAATCCTCGACTTTATCCTGGAGACGAGCGAGAAGTACAAGCTGCGGATCGTGAACGTGTTCCACGCCGGAGACGGGAACATCCATCCGATTCTACTGTTCGATGAGCGCGATGCGGCCCAAGTCCAGCGGGTGATCCAAGCGGGCGACGCGATCCTCTCCAAGTGCATCGAACTCGGCGGCAGCGTCACCGGCGAACACGGCATCGGCGTCGAAAAGATCAGCTTCATGTGCCCCCCCGCCGAAGGCGAAACCCCGCCCCACGGAGCCATGCACGCCCCCCACGAACACCGCCATTACCTCTTCAATCGCATCGACATCGAAGTCATGGGTGACATCCGCCAAGTCTTCAACCCCGATGGCCTATGCAGCCCCGGTAAGCTCTTGCCCACCGCGGGCGGCTGCGGTATGGAGCATATTGAGAAGGATAAGGCCGGAAGACGCGCGGCGATGTGACACTGGTGGCACGGGCACATTTGCCCGCACACAAATGAAGTTCGCTAGCCGAGTTTATGAAAAGGACGCTCAGGTGATCGGGTTCGGACGGGCAAATGTGCCCGTCCTACGACGGAGGGGTGCCCTCCGTGGCTTCACTTCTCTTCAAGCTTCCACTGGGTATTAAAGATCTCCCCGGTCACGATCTCTTCCGAGAAACCGGTCTTCTTGTCGGCCCGGAATCGTAATACAGCGGCGTCGCCCAGGCGGGGGTAGAGTTGGGCGTTGGAGGCTTTGAAGTCCTTCTCGTGGAAGCTGTGGCCGGTGTTCAGGACCACGTACTTTCTGGGGTTCAGCGGGTTCGGGAAGATCAGGGCGACGCTGTGCAGGTCGGGGTTGTAGCTGGTGTCGTTGAAGGTCACGGCTTCTGCGGTCCAGTCGAGGGGCAGGTTCTCGATCACTCGGGCCAGGACCGCGTTTGAGCCGGGGTCGCCGAACAGGACGAGGTTGTGATTCTCGATCAGTTCGTCGGTGAGGGCGGTGTCGTCGATGGTGCGGGCTTGGCCGCGCATCCATTGATCGAACTCCTTCTGGAACCGGGTCAGGTTCCAGTCGGCGTAGGCTTGGTGGCTCTTCGACCAGGGGGTGCCGGTGCCGCGCACGCAGACGAAGGACTGCGAGAAGGCGTCGTCGATCGGGCCTTGGAGATTGTGCCGCTTGCGAGGCTCAGTCGGTTCTGCGAACGCGATCGAGTCGTCGTAGTCGAGCAATTGCCAGGCGTCGTTCTCCTTGACGAAGTACACCTCGGGCAGGCGACCGGAGGCAGCCTCAGTGAGGGGGAACTCGGCGCTGTCGTCGATCGAGAGCTTCTCCGCGATGGTGCGCGAGACGCTGAGAGCGTTGACGTTGTCGGTGTCGAGGTGCAGCGTGTCGTCCCCCTCCATCTCGGACTCGACGATCGACTCCTCATAGGGCACCGTCTGTTCCTCGATCCGCAGCCAGTCACACTCGTTGTACTTCACGGTGCAGGTTGTGAACCGCACCTGGCGGCGGTCGGTCGACTCGGGGAGGCCGCGCTTGGCATTGGCTTCGTGGAAGGCCATGAAGGCGGCCTGACTCGCATCGTCGAACTTGTGGCCCATCATCGGGCCGATGATGACCTCGACCGGGACGTTGTATGATTTCGCGAGGTCGCGCATCGTGGTACTCGCGGCGAGTTGCGGATCGACCTCCCCTCCATAGGTCACGAGCGGCACGTTGGCGAGGTTCATCGCGTAGTTCGTGCTGTCGTAGATGCGGAGCGTGCGATCCTGAAACGCGGGGAGTTCCTGGTCGACCTTCTGATACTGATAGAAGTCGACGAACCCCGCTCCCGGCCCGACGGAACACCACTTCGCCGGGTAATGCAGCCCCAGGTGCCACGCCCCCGCTCCGCCCATCGAGAACCCCCACAACACGATCCGGCGTTCGTCGATCCGGTAACGGCGGATCACATCGGCCAGAGCCTCGAACACATCGGCCTCGCCCGCGAAACGGTAGGCGTTGTTGCCGCGACCAAAGACATCCAGTTTGAGATACGTCTGCCCAGCCGGGGCCGGTTTGCCTTCGTGCTGGCTGAAGAACGGGACTTCGCTCTGCTCGCCTCGGCCATGCAATTCGATATACAGCGGGAGCCGGTGGGAACCCTGCTCCTGATATCCGATGGGGAGAGTCAGCGCGTACGGCTGAGCAGTGCCGTCCACGCGAGACCGATAGCCCAGCACCGTGCGACCGGGTGTTTTCCCCCAGGTTGCCGGACCCGAGCGAAGAACCTCGATCCGCTGCTTCGAAACGGCCAGGATGGCCCGAGCCTGGGCGGGCGAGTTCTTCTTAGTCAGCTCCTCGAACCGCAGTGACCGGTCAACCGCCTCGATCCCAGTTTCGACATCCACGAGCTGTCGCACATCCGGTTTCTCCGATTGCAGCGATTTGACCCCAGCCCGCAGGTCGGCGATCTCCTTCACCAGTTCAGCACGGACCTCGGCAGTGAGCGGAACCGGGGCAGGCGGGTCAGCTGCGAAGACGGAAAGACTCCCCAGGAGCGAGCCGACACAGGCGATCAACAGCGAGCGAATCATCGAGTGGTCCTAGCGTCGAGCGTACTGGAGCAGTCCGTTGGAATGGGCCCGCATCCGAATGAGGGGACCGCGTGCAAGGGGGACATGACCAGATCATCGTGGGCCGGGGTCACTCCGGCAAGCGGACTCCGATTATTCCGAACGTAACAGCGGGTTGGATCGGTCAAAGTTTTCCGAGGGCGATTCTTTTTGACAGGTGGTCCGGCCCGACCTAAGTTCAATTGTGTTCGCCCAACGACGAACGGAACGCGGTGGGACGACCTCCCCGTCGGCCCCTCTCCCCAGTGGCCGATCAGCGACCGACGACGAGCGAATGCGAAAGAAACATCCGGAGCGCGGCAAGGATAAGCTGGGAAGCTTTGAGGGGACCTTGCCGCGCTTTTTTTATTTATCGTGGTCAGTGCATTTCCGTGAATGAGGGCCGGGTGGGATGCTCGTGAGAAATGCGATCAATCTCTATTTCATGAATCGCCACGCTCGCCGATGGATCAGTGCAGTTCATCAGATCGAGTGGTTCCATCTCCGGTCTTGACACGGCTTGGCTTCCCTCTCCCTCTGAGTGAGGGGCTGGGGTAACCGTTCACGCCCCGTATTTTCTGCAATCTTCTCCGATTGCGTAAGCACGCCTTGATCAGAAATGGAAGAGTCTGGGAACACTAATCTGTGCTAATCGACACTAATCAAGAAGGGGTGGGCTGGCTGAATGAATCGTCATCCACAGCCCTTCCGCGTCTCGATTCGAGCCCCCCCGGATTAGTGTCGATTAGTGAAGATTAGTGTTCCTGCCAATCCCCCATTAATGAGTCCGCGCACAGGAATATGCTTGGTTTCCGTGAGCCAAGTGG
>JAYTWO010000506.1:0-4875 GCA_043743415.1 Planctomycetota bacterium | reverse complement strand
CCCGCCAACCGCAGGGCAATCGCCCGCCCGATCCGACGCGTCCCCACCACGACCGCACAACGTCCACGCAGGTCCATTGAATCACCCTCTCAAGTGCATGCATCTTATACGACGGTGCCCCGACCCCAAAGGGGTCGCGCCCTGTAGCCCAGGGTTGCCCGCGCAGCGGGACACCCTGGGTGGACGATCGATGATGCGAGTTCCAACCCCAACGGGGTTGCGTCAGGCGTGCGACGCAACCCCGTTGGGGTTGATGGGTTTTCCGAGTCCGTCAACCCAGGGTCTTCCGCTGCGCGGCCGACCCTGGGCTACGAGGCGAAACCCCCGTTGGGGTCAATGTCCTGGCGAATTATCGAGTCACCGACGCTTGAGATGCACACACCCTCCCCGGCACCGATCAACAACTCTCCAAACGTCCATCGACCAACTCATACCTCCGGGCAAACTTCGTGGCCAACTCGGAGCTGTGAGTGACGCAGAGCAGGATGGTCGAGTTCTCGTGGGCCAGTCCCAGCAGCAGTTCGCCGATGGTCTCGGCAGTGCGGCGGTCGAGGTTCCCCGTCGGCTCATCGGCCAGCAACACGCGGGGCTGGTTGATGAGCGCGCGACACACGGCGACACGCTGCCGCTCGCCGCCCGATAACTGGGACGGCAAGTGCGCGAGGCGGTGCGACAGTCCGACTCGCTCGAGTAGATTCTTGGCGCGATACAACTCCGGAGGACCAGCACCGTGGAATGCCAGCGTCGGGATCAGGACGTTCTCCAGCACCGTACATTGCGGCAGGAGGAAGTGGTCCTGGAACACGAACCCAAAGGTCGTGTTGCGGAACCAGGCCTGCTCTTCGACGGGCAGTGTATGCGGCGTTTTCCCGCCGATTTGCACCTGCCCACTGGTCGGAGTATCGAGCAGGCCGATGATATACAGGAGCGTACTCTTGCCTGTTCCCGAAGGGCCGGTGATCGCCACCGCATCCCCGGGAGACGCCTCCAAATCGACCCCGCGCAAGACCGACACCTCTCCGTCCCCGGAGAGGTAGGTCTTGGTCAAGGCACTCACCACCAGTTCAGCAGCCACAGAATTCTCACAGAGAAGGTTGGCGACAACTCTCGGCGAGAAGTGCCGTCGTGTCAACCTCCGGCCATCGCAGCGGCATCGGACATGGCTTGTGCGATCGTCTTAAACCGGTTCTCGCGTTCATCAGGAGTGAGCATCTTGGGGAGGTGGTCTCGCGTAATCATCAGCATCGACTGAAGCAGGGGTTTGTCCGAGCCTGGGCCTTGCTTGTTGATCTGCACGACCAATTGCTGGATCTCGGCTTCATGTTTCGACTGGAAGGTGCTCCAACCGGCGGGCGAGTCACCCGTGTTATGCAGTTCCTGAATCTCGTCCCACAGGACTTTGACCTGCTGGTATTCGGCTTGTCCCGGCGTACCCATGAGACTGAACCCCAGATACGACATCCCGAAGTAGCCTCCCATGAGCAGGAGGACCGCAATGGCCATCATCCCTTTGGTATCAATGCTCTCCTTCAGGTCGCCCAGCATCGCCCCGAAGTCAAACGCGGGGCCGCTCGATTTCTTGGGCGGGGTGAAAGCGGGGCGCGGAGGAGGAAGCGGGGCGCGAGTGGCGGAAGCCATCGAACCGTAGCCTCCCGCGGCGTTCCCAGAGGCTCCCCCAGACGAGGAACCATACGCACTTGAAGCGGGCTTCGATGGCGGTGCCGCAGCCATCACCGTCGGCTTTCGTTCTTCAACAGGCGGAGCGATCGGTACGGAGACTCGGCTCACCGGAGCTGGCACAGGAGCCGGAGCAGGGGCCGGACGTTTCGGTCGGCTGGCTGCCAGTTTCACGGCGATAGAGGCTGCCTTGTCCTCGGTCGAAATGAGTCCCGGCACATCCAGGACGAGCGACCAAGCTCCCACCTTCCCGCGGCGCGCCTTGTCCTCCAGGTTCAACGTCCCCTGAGCGACCGCCTGGGCCAGCACGTTAAACGAGATCGGCCCCATCCGCTCGCCGAGGATTTCGTAATACCACTCGCGCTTGTGGGCCGCCTCGCCGAACGGAACGAGAGTCGCCGACCGGTCGTGCGAGGCCGCTGCGTCCGTCACCACTTTGGAGAACTGGAGTCCCCGCGTGCGACCGGCCTTGTCCCACGGTTCGGAACTGCCATGACGCACCTCATCGTCGTCGTGCAAGGCTCCCGTCTGGGCCATGTGCTGGAGTTCGTCGAACGTCATCGGCCCCAGTTCTTGCCCCAGCAACCGGCAGTACCACTCGGCTTTCGGTCGCATGTGTTCGGCGATGGCGGCGAACTGAGAGGTCTTATCGAGCCGCTTCCAGGCTCCGTTCAAGCCCAGGCGTACCGTGTCCTCTCCGTGCAGCGAGCCCTCCCGGATCATCAGGAGGAGTTCGTCTTGCGTGGTCGGCCCCATCTCCTGACCCAGGAGTTGGTAATACCACTCCACCACGGGGGCGGGGGCGGCGGCGGCGACTGCCGCCCGCTGGGCCTTTCGCTTGGGAGAGACTTGCGTCGTCGGTGAGGACGAGGGAGTCAGCAGCATATCGAGGTCAAAGTCGGTGGCCAGTTCCGGCTCTTCGACATCCCCCGCTTCGTACAGCTCGGGGACTTGCCCCACTCGTTTCCAGCTGGAAGTCGATGTCCGAACTTCGGCATCGGATGCCAAACGTCCGTCATTCGCCAGTTCGCGCAAGGTCTCGAAAGTGACCGGTCCGGTCACTTGCCCCAGAATTGTGTAGTACCAGTCCTGTGTCATGGTCAGTCTCTGCCTCCTGAGTCCTTCTCGTCCACCCTCGGCGGGGTGAGTGAAGACGACACATCGGGCAGAATCGTTGTGAATCGGAGAGCTATGAGTGGCTCCCCTGATCGTGAACGAATTGCACCAGTCGCTTCACCACATCCGCCGATGTCTCGGGCAACACTCCGTGTCCCAAGTTGAAGATATGTCCTCCCCCCCGCCCGGCGCGGAGGATCTGGACTGTGCGTTGTTCGACCATCGCCCAGTCACCCAGAAGAGTGACCGGATCGAGGTTCCCTTGCAGGGCTTTCCCCGCCCCCACCAGTTGTCGCACCTCGGCCAGATCGCTCCGCCAGTCGACGCCGATCACCTGCCCACCCGCCGAAATCTGGTCCTTCAGCAGGGCCGGATTCCCCGTCAGGAAGCTGATCACCGGAGCATGCGGTTCCACTTGTGCGATCAGTGACTTCGTGTACGGCAACACGTACTGCCGGTAGTCCTCGGGACACAGGCAGCCGACCCAACTGTCGAACACCTGCACCGCCTGCACCCCGGCGTTGATCTGAGCGATCAGGTAGGGCACCAAGCTCTCGACCAGCCGCTCCATCAACAGCCGCCACTCGGTGGGGTGGCTGTACATCATGCGTTTGGTGTGCGTGTAGTTCTTGGAGCCGCTCCCCTCAATGGCGTAGGATGCCAGCGTGAAAGGACATCCTCCGAATCCCAGCAGCGGGATGTCCGGTGGCAGTTGGGCTCGGATGAGCTTCACCGCCTCGAACACGTAGCCCAAGTCAGCCACATTCGGCACCGCCCGCACGCGATCGATCTCGCTGGCGGAACGGAGAGGATTGTGGATGACCGGGCCTTCCCCCTGCTGGTACTCCAGATTGAACCCCATCGGTTCCAGGATCGGCAGCAGATCCGCAAACAGGATTGCCGCATCGACTCCCAGCACCTGCTGAGCGATCAACGTGACTTCTGCCGCTAGTTCGGGTCGCTTGCAGAGCTCCATGAAGGTCACGCGGGAGCGGACCGCCATGTACTCCGGCATGTAGCGTCCCGCCTGCCGCATGATCCACACGGGCGTCGTGTCCACGGGTTCCCCCCGCACAGCACGCATGAATCGGGATTGAGAGAGTTCAGCTGTCATGGACATGCGGATTGTCTCGCTGGATTGTGAAGATCGAATGAAGTCGCGGGGAATTGTAAGGAAGCATGCGACGGGATTCACCAAGCTCAAGCATTGGACTACGATGATGGCTGTGTGGACCAGAATGTCGTCGATCAGGAGCATGCTTCATGACTGCCGCTGTCAGATGGAATCTGATCTCAGAAGCCGAGTACCTCCGTGGGGAGTTGCTTTCCGAAGCGAAGCATGAGTACATGGGTGGGGTGCTGTACGCGATGGCCGGGGCGGGGAATGCCC
Organism: Planctomycetota bacterium; assembly: GCA_043743415.1. Taxonomy (GTDB): domain Bacteria; phylum Planctomycetota; class Planctomycetia; order Planctomycetales; family Planctomycetaceae; genus TH-plancto1. The sequence continues at coordinate 692 of JAYTWO010000506.1, read as the reverse complement.
ACAATCGCGTGGCGACCAATGTTACCGTGTCACTGGGGGGGCGGCTGCGTGGTCGCCCCTGTGAGGTATTCAATTCCGATACGAAGATTCGGTTGAGGCTTCCGACTCAGGTTCGATATTACTACCCGGATGTGTCGGTCATCTGCCGCAGCAATCCGCCGACCGACTCCTTCCAGGACGAACCGGTGGTCGTGGTGGAGGTGCTGTCTCCCTCCACGCGGCGGCTCGATCATGGCGAAAAGCGCGAGGCGTATTTGACTCTTCCCTCCCTGCGCGTGTATTTGACGGTGGAAACCACGCACGCGGCAGTCATCGCTTACCGTCGTACCGAGCAGGGATTCGTCCGTGAAGACAACTTCGGACTTGACGCCGTGGTCCCGCTTCCAGAAATCGATGCGGTTCTGCCGCTGTCAGAGGTGTATGAACGGGTCGAGTTCGATCCAGAAGACTAAAGTGGCCGCACGGAACTTTGTCGGAATGCGAGTCGCAGAGCGACATCGCCTGCCGGCACACCGTTGTGGGTGCATCAGGAAAGTAGGTGGCGATCAGAAAATGACCACGGAGGCACGGAGGCACGGAGGCACGGAGAAATCCAGGAGTTCAGCGTTCAGCGTGATTCACGAGGGGCCGGATTCTGGACCGTGTGTGTCGTGAATCCCACCCGCTGGCCTCGACTTCAGCCATCAGCCATC
>JAYTWO010000505.1:0-4447 GCA_043743415.1 Planctomycetota bacterium | reverse complement strand
TGACAACCTTGGGATCGGGGCTGTGGAACTCGCACGTCGAGCCGAGGCCCCAGATCGTCACGCCCGCATCGGCACAGCGTTTCTTGATCTCCAGCCGCTGCTCCTGGGAGAGTGATGGCTCGACGCCGTGCTTGTGAGTGGTGCGGAACTCGACATGCGTGAGGCCGGTCTTGGGGAGCACCTTGAGGATCGTGTCGAGATCCCAATCGGCGGCGATGTTATAAGTCACGATGCCCAGTGAGAACGGAATCTCGCCGGGCTTCGCCGGGGCGGGAGCGGGTTGTTGAGCGTGAGTCACGCTCTGTCCCGAGAGAGCGAGGACGCCCGCAGACGCTGCGGTCAGAAACGTGCGGCGATTGGCGGACATGAAACGTCTCCCAGTGAGATAGCCCAGGGGTGGCCACCCCTGGGCTTTGGATGTTACTTCGTCGTCAACGTGGTGAGAACTGGTGTTGTGGTCACATCCGGAGCGACAACGACGGCCTTAGTCTTCATCTGTGCCGCGTCCCAGATTCGCTGAGGAGCGATGAACACCGCCAGGGTGGCCACCGTGCAGATCACCGCGGCATACACCGCCGGGACAGGCATGTGCGTCGTCGTCGGTCCCGTCCCCGGCTTCAGGTACACGGCAGCCACCATCCGCAGATAGTAGTACGCCGACACGGCCGCGTTGAACACCATGATGTAGGCCAGATACCGCCCGAGCATCGTCCCCTCGGACCACGCGGCCAGGAACAGGTTCAGCTTCCCGATGAAACCACCCGACGGAGGCAGCCCCGCCAAACTGAACAGCATCACCGCCAGCATCAGCGCGGCCGCCGGATGGTGGCGGCTCATGCCTCCCAAATCGTTGAGCGTTCGAATCGGACGATCGGTCGAACTCACCGCACACAGCACGGCGAAGACCCCCAGCGTCATGATGCCGTAGCTGACCAGATAGAACAGCAGGGCGGCGATCCCGGTCGCCATCGTGCCGCGATCCCCAATCGTCAGACCGACCAGCATGTACCCGGCATGGGCCACGCTCGAGTAGGCCATCATGCGGTGGATGTTCGTCTGCCGCAGTGCCATCAGGTTCCCGACGAGCATCGTCATCACCGCCAGCATCGCCAGCAGCGGCTTGACCATGTTGCCGAGCAGGTCCATATGACCATCGAAGTTGGTTTCTGCCACGGAGAGGCTCAACACCCGAATCAAAGCCGCAAACCCAACGATCTTGGGGAGCGACGACAGCATCCCGGCGGCAAAGGCGGGCGATCCCTGGAACACGTCCGGAGCATAGAAGTGGAACGGCACGGCCGTGATCCGGAAGCTCAGACCCGCCACAATGAGAGCGACCGACGCCGGGAGCAACTGAGACAACTCGCCCGTCATCCCTCCCTGGACAGTGGCGGCGATCCCCGAGAAGTGGGTCGTCCCGGTGGCCCCGTAGAGCAGGGCGAAGCCGTACAGCACGAGCGCCGACGAGAAGATGCTGAGCAGGAAATACTTGATCGTGGCCTCCTGCGTCTCGCGTTCGCGACGGGGCAGGGCGAGGAGTACGTAGGTCGGGATGCTGACCAGTTCCAATCCGAGGAACAGCACGACGAGGTCGTTGGCCGCAGCCGTGAAGTTGACGCCCGCGAGGATCGCCAGCAGCAGAGCCTGGCACTCGGCGGCCTTCGAGTCGTCGACCTGACTCCACAGCAGCAGAGCGATGATGGCCCCGAACCCGAGCGTCGTGCCGCGAATGAAGTACACCAACCCGTCCAGGCGGAACGGCCCGTCATTGACCGGCACCTGCACCGACTGTACCCAGAACCACGCAGCCACGGCGATGGCGAACAGCGACAGCACCCCCCAGCGGTGACGAATCCCCGGCACCGTCGCCCCGGTCTCGCTGACCAGGAACGGAGCGGCGAGAAACATCACGCACACCGTTGCGATCAGCACCACCTCGGGCAGCACTAGGTTCACCGCAGAGTTAATCGACTCGAATCCCACAACACACCCCGTGCTTCACACGACTTCGAACTGAACTGGTTGGCCGCGAATTTGAATTCACCGGATTCGGCAGAATTCTGACGAATTCTGCTACGGACGGTGGACTGCCGACAGTGTCTCCGGAGTTCCCCCGATGGGCCGGACAGCGGAACTGCCGTACCCGGCTACGATCCCCTGGATGTCGGGTTTCACCAGGTCGATGAACGGCTGAGGAGCCACTCCAATCCAGACGCACATCACCGCCAGCGGCAGGAACGCACACGCCTCGCGCGGGCTCATGTCCCTGACCGGGTCATGCACATCGTGCGGTTCTCGGAGAGGTCCGAAGAACCCCTGCTGCACCATCGTCAGCATGTACCACGCCCCTAGGACGACTCCCGAGGTGCCGATCACCGCGTAGAACGGGCCGACGACGGGCACCTTGAACATTCCGGCCAGCGACAGCATCTCGCCGACGAATCCATTCAATCCCGGCAGACCGATACTCGCCATCGACGTGAACACCATCGCCACGGCGATCAGTGGAATTCGATTGGCCAGCCCGCCAAGGTCATCCAACTGCCGGGTGTGATACCGGTCGTAAACCATCCCCACGAGGAGGAACATCGCCCCCGTCGACAGGCCGTGGTTGATCATCTGCAGGACGCTCCCCGTCACCCCCTCGGCATTGAGGGCGAACATCCCGAGCATGCAGAACCCGAGGTGAGCCACCGAGCTGTAGGCCACGAGCTTCTTGATGTCCCGCTGCGACAGGGCACACAATGATCCGTACACAATGCCGATCAGGCTCAGCGTGGCGATCAGTGGCAGCCCGACCTGCTCGCACGCCTGGCGATAGATCGGCAGACAGATGCGGAGGAACCCGTAGCTGCCAAGTTTCAGCAGCACCCCGGCCAGCATGACCGAGCCCGCGGTGGGGGCCTCGACGTGCGCGAGAGGCAACCACGTATGGAACGGGAACAGGGGCACCTTGACCATGAACCCAGCTGAGAGGGTCAGGAACAGGATGACCTGCGTCTTCACGGGGAGTGGATGGCTGGTGAAGTGCGCGGCGAGTTCGGGAATCGAGAACGGAGTCGTGACACCCCCCTTGACCGCAGCCAGCACGAGGGCCACCAAACCGACCAGCGTGATGAGGCTGCCCACCAGCGTGTACAGAAAGAACTTGATCGACGCATGGTTCCGCTGTGACCCACCCCACAGGCCGATCATGAAGAACATCGGGATCAGCGTGAACTCAAAGAAGACATAGAACAGCAGCAGATCGAACGCCAGGAAGACACCGATCAGACACGACTCCAACACGAGCAGGCAGATGTAGAACTCCGCAGCCCGCTCCTTGATCGTCTCCCAGGAGATCAACACCGCGCTGATTGTCAGCAGCGCCGTGAGCGCGATCAGGCTCAGACTGATTCCGTCCGCTCCGAGGTAGAACTCCAGTTTGACTGGAGCGGGTGTTGCCGCGAGGTACTCCACAGCTTGGGGAGTGTACGTGAGCCAGGTATGCCGCCACTCGATACGAGGCTGGACGGGTTGAGTGGCTGGCGAAGGGACCATCTCCTGGTACTTGGCCACGGTGGTCACGGCCACGCACAAAGTGACCACGGAGCCAATCAGCGCCATCCAGCGGGCTGCGTTCTGTCCCGCCGAATCGCGGAACAGCATCAGCAGCACCGCAGTGGCCAGCGGCAGGATCATCAAGGCGATGAGGAAACCAATCATCGGGGACGGCCAGACAGGTGAGAGGGAAGTGGTGAGTGGAGAGAGTGGAGAGAGTGGTGAGTGGGATTCACTGTCCCGCGAACAGTTGCATCACGCACAGGATGCAACCGAGCACGGCCATCAGCATCGTGGTGGCGTAGGCGGGGGTCAGCCCGCCGTGCAGTCGGCGGGGGGCCTGACTCATGAAGTTCGGCAAGGCTCCGAATGAGTCGACGACTCCGTCCAGAATGTACTTGTCGAACAGGGCACAGATCGTCGCCATCAGCCGCAGCGGAGCGACCAGGATCGCCGTGAACAACTCGTCGAAGTACAGCTTGCCTTGTGAGAGGGCAAACAGCGGACGCAACCCGGTGGCCAGCTTGGCGGGGATCTCGGGGGACAGCACGTACCACTTGTAGGCGATGCCGATCCCGGACAGGGCGATCACCGCGCTGAGCAGCATCAGTCCGAGGTGCATGTGATGCTCGGCAGCGGGCGGCAGTCCGGGGGTGGCTTCGAAGTAGACACCGAACAGGTGCAGCGGACCCACGAAGCCGATCCCGACCGCACACACGGCGAGGATCCGTAGCGGCCAGGCCATCGCCGGAGGGGCGTCGTGCGGGCGAACCTCGCTGTGGGCATGGTCCGGTGCAGCGTGCGAGTTGTGAGCCACGGCATGCCCGTGGCCGTCGTCGTGGTGGGCTCCGTGCCCGTGCGGTTGGAGTGCCTCTTCCGGGAACTTCTCCGGTCCCCAAAAGGTCAT
>JAYTWO010000504.1:0-3538 GCA_043743415.1 Planctomycetota bacterium | reverse complement strand
GTCTTGGCGTTCCAGGAGGTTAGCGGGATCGCAGGTTGCCAGTAGTTCAGGCGGTCTAGCGGCAGGGCCGTCGTCAGCACGCGGTCCCCGATCACATGAATCCCATATTGGGACAGGTTCACCCGGCCCTGTTGCATGGTCGAAAAATGGGGGTGCAGCTTGTCGAAGCTGTCGGTCCGCCAGAGGAGCTTGCCCGACTGAATGTCGATGGCAAAGATGATCCCCATCCAGTTGAGGTAGATCCGCTCGGCATCGTTCGCGTGATTGGGGACCATCGTGCCCAATCCCGACTGGTAGTACGAGTTCGACGAGACGGCGGCCTGGAGCAACCCGCGCCCCTTGTGAGACAGGAACGGCACCTGCCAGGCGGGCTGGAGCGCTCCCGCCTGTGGAAGGTTCAGGCGAATCCCCGCAGTGGTGGACTGCGCGGCTGCGGACTTCTTGCCCAGCAGGTTGGCCACGTAGTCAGCGGCCACGACCTCTTTCCCGCCGATCTTCACGGTATCGGTCGCGTAACGCTGCTTGAGCTGAGTCAGCAGTGACTCCGCTTCGCCCACTCGCCCGGCAGAGACGTAAGCTGTGGCCGACTTGACCATCAGGCGGGGCAAGGGGATGTCGGTGTCCGGGTGGTAATCGATGATCGACCGCCAGCGGCTGGCGGCATCAGCGAAGTCGCCCTTTTCAAAGGCCATGTCGCCCAGCAGATTCGCGACATCGTCTCCATAGGAGGTGATGAAGTAGAGATCGTAAATCGTCTCGGCGGTTGTCGTGGCCTTCGGATCGTTGGCGGCTTGTTCTGCTTTGAGTTGCTCGTAGAGCTGCTTGGCCTTGGGTTCATTGAAGAGCCGGAAGGCGGACCGCCCCTCGGCATTCATCTCGACCATCAAGCGCCAGAACCGGACGCGGGCGGGGACCATGAACCCATTGCCAGCGGGGAGCATGCCGACCCGTTTATCGGGAGGCAGGTTCTCCAGCACACGAAACGCCTTTTGCCAGTCGTTCCGCTCGGCATGCCGTTCAAAATCAGTGAGGGCGTTCAGGACCGCCTCGTCCGTGGTGAGGATGCTGGCGTTCGGCGGACCGTTTTCGGTTTGCACAATGCCATTGAGGATTCCGATTTGGGCTTCCGCCGTGATCGACGAGAGTCCCCAACAGGCCAGTACGAGTGCCAGCCGCACCGCTTGTGGGTATGTCGCGACAAGAGAGTGTCTCAACATCAGCCTCCTCAGCAGAGTCGTGTCGTGATGCGGAATGGAGAGTCGTTCAAGATCGGGCGAATCAACTCGGACAAGTTGACCAATGAGAGAGGACGTAAGCAGAGTGCCCGACGATGACAGAAATCCGGCAAGAGTGCGCGGAATTCGCAAAATGATTCTGGCGTACACATCGACTGCTGACAACCATGAATGTGGCACAGCGCTCCGCGTGTGTGCGTCAGTAAAGTCGGCATTCCATCCAGAAGCCCTCTCGACCACCTGAGACGCGGGGACCCGTTGGCTGAGGAAGTGGAATGGCTCACACAAAGGCACGAAGGCTTGGAGTGGCCTGCGCCCACCACCGTAGGACGGGCACATTTGCCCGTCCCGAGCGACGTTCGCGCGTCGCGAGCGAGTGACATGGGCCGGGGGCGATTGGCTGCCCATGTGGAGTCGTTCTGGCGGGTCAGACACAGCGGGGACGGGCAAGTGTGCCCGTCCTACGTGGCGCTGGCCCGCCCGCCAAGCCACCGCGAAAAGCCTCACCCCAGCCGCATGACATTTGCGCAGCGTGAACACAATTCGCGGATTAGTAGTATGGGGAGGCTGGCAGTGGAGGGGCCTGTGACAATCGCAAAGTGTGTCTCGCACTCGCTCCGCGTCGTGCAATTGCATGTCGCGGAACGACTTCGCCGAAATTCGCACAGCCCCCGACAATCGTGACGGACATCCTCCCTCGCGCAATGCCTATCTCGTTTTGTCACCGGAAATTGTTGACTTCCATGCAATCCGATGATACCTTTCAGTCCTCATCTCTCGTTCTCTGTCTTTCATCCTCATTCCGTGTCCCCTGAAGGTCTTTAACTGTTCGGAGTGATCGTCGTGGGGCGGTCTCCCGGATTGTTGAACAACGTCGTTTCGCGACGTATGCTCTGTGATCGGATCGCTCTCATTGATGCCGTTGGGGCCCGCTCAACTGCGAGTCACTCCGAATCGTTAACAGTTCGCGTTGAGGATTGGTGGCTCGATGATTCAGGCAGAACTCCGGATCGCAAGTGGTAACAAGCAGGGGAATTCCATTTCCCTCCCGCAGGGCAAATTCCTGGTCGGACGGGAAGAAGACTGCCATCTTCGCCCGAATAGCGATCTGGTGAGCCGCCACCATTGCGTCTTCACGGTGGACGATTTCTCGCTGCGGTTGAGGGATTTGGGAAGCACGAACGGCACGTTCGTGAACGGGCAACGGCTCGTGGGAGCGGTGAACCTCAAGCAGGGTGACCGCGTCGTCATTGGTAAGCTCGACTTCGAAGTGATGATCGAGGAAACCTCCCAGGTTCTTCCTGCTCTGTCCAGTGTCGATACCGTCGCGATTGCGGGCTCGCCGGAGGCCGCTTCAGAGTCGACTCAATTCGCGATGCCTGTACTCGACCTGTCCGCGGCAGTCCCCTCCACGACGAGGGTCTCATTTCCGGAACCAGCAGCAGCCACTCCGGCTCTGGTGTCCGCATCTGCCGATACGCAATTGGTGCCACATCAGCCCGGCATGATGCCTCCCGGCTATGGCATGCCGGTCGGGTATCCGCAGCAGCAACCGTACATGCAGCAGAACCCCTACGGCTATCCGGGCTACCCCCCACAAATGCAGATGCCGCAAATGGGCGGTTACTACGGCCAGCCGATGGGCTATCCGCAGATGCAAATGCCGCAGATGCAAATGCCGCAAATGATGCCGCCGGGTTATGGCATGCCTCAGCAGGGGATGATGCCTCAACAAATAATGCCCGAACCCGCTCCCGAGGCCCCCGCAGCTGCTTCCGGGAGTGGCTTGGATGTCAAGCTGCCCGATCCCTCATCGACCGGAGCCAAGGCACCCGCTCCCCCAGCCGCCCCCGTCGCCGCCGTGCCCGGTGCGGCCCCTCCATTGCATATCCCGACCGCAGCTGCGGATATCATTAAGCAGTACATGACCCGCCGGTAGGGTGGCGGACTCAGATGGGGGCCGAGTTTGAGGGGCAGCGGCTCCCTCTCGGTGGGCAAGAGGCCGGGTGAATTGACAGATCAGCTTGCCATTCCAACGCCCGACTGCTCCGTACTCCTAATCCGCGATTTGTGTTCACGCTGCGCAGATTTCATGCAGCTGGGGAGAGGCTGTTCGCGGTGGCTTGGCGGGCGGGCCAGCGACCCGTAGGGACGGGCACATTGGCCCGTCCCCGCTGTGTCTGACCCGCCCGAACGAGTCCACCTGGGCAGCCAGTCGCCCCCGGCCCATGTCACTCGCTCGCGACGCGCGAACGTCGCTCGGGACGGGCAAATGTGCCCGTCCTACGGTGGTGGGCCAAGCC
>JAYTWO010000503.1:0-3542 GCA_043743415.1 Planctomycetota bacterium | reverse complement strand
GGACAATGTCCTTACGCCGCGCGGCGGGTCGCGACCGATTCCGTCGCGGCTGGCAAATCCACCAGCGTGTGGACATTCCCGGTGACTGACTGCGACGTGTGTCAACGCAAAGGTTCCTGACACCTTTGTTTCCGTGCCTGACACCTTTGTTTCCGTGACACCTTTGTTTCCTGCCTTCCTGCCTTTCTGCCTTTCTGCCTTTCTGCCTTTCTGCCTTTCTGCCTTTGTTTCTGCCGAAGTTTACTCAACCGACGAAGTGTTGTCAACGAAAAGGTTCCTGACACCTTTGTTCTCCCCGAATTGTAAGGGTCGGGAGACCGAAGTACCGATGGTTCGAGCTGCAATAGTTTCCAAGACTCCATCTCCCGTTTGGCGAGGAGTGCGGTCGGACTCTCTTGCGCGTTCACGCTAGACAGCACCGTTCGGGGTAAGGTGTTTGCTTGAAAGGATCGCGGCTGACCACTCTTGCCGTCTTGGTGTAAGCGGATTTGCTCATTCTCGAGAGTTGAAATGTACGGCGCTCCTCGCCTCGATCCCTTAATCGCAGAGTCTCGCCAGTTACTGTCATGAGGGAACCACAGGTGGTCTTTGACGCTCGCCAACTTTACGTGTGTGAGTTCCTCCTGTTTCAGATGGAGTTTTGTTCGCTGTGGATGATCAGCATCCTCGATGTAGGCCAACTCCAAGGCATACCTCAAGAATGTGTTCGTGGCCTGAGCTTGCTGGCCCAACTCATCGACCGCACTTTGAGGCACGACCATCTCGGCCTCAAATCGCATACGCCGCTCCGGGCTCTCCCCGCAATTGAAAAAGAGTGATCGGATATCTGTGGTCTTCGAGCGACTGTCACGCACCTCCATCGCGGCTTCGTTGAGAGGACGCGATGCCAGCGAACTCAAGAAGACGATTGCATCAAACAAGTTTGATTTTCCGACCCCATTCGCCCCTGCTATGCATGTGAACGGGCCGAAGCGGACATCGATGTCCTGCAGATTCTTGAATCCTTGAACCTTGAGACGGGTTAACACGGCGAACTCCTCCGACCTCAGCTTACACGACGACTCACTTCACCACAAAGTTCACCATCCGGCCTGGCACGGCGACGACTTTCACCATCTGCTTTCCGGCCAGTTGGGGCTGGATCGTGGCGTTCGCCTCGGCGAGGCGCTGGAGCGTGGCCGCGTCGGCTCCGGCGGGGACCATGATCTTGGCGCGCAGCTTGCCGTTGATCTGGATCGGGATCTCGATCTCGGTCTCGACGAGGTATTTTTCGTCGTAGGTTGGCCACGCTGTGATCGACAGCGACTCCCGGTGACCGAGCAGTTCCCACAGCTCTTCCGCAATGTGCGGAGCGAACGGGGAGAGCAGCAGCACGAACGGTTCCAGCACCGCGCGGGGACGTGGTTCCAGCGTGCCGAACTCGTTGACGAACTCCATCATGCGGCTGATGGCGGTGTTGAAGCTGAGCTTCTCGATGTCTTCGGTGACGGCTTTGTTGGTCTTGTGCAGCACGCGCAGCTGGTCATCGGTCGGGGCGATGTCTTGAATGGCGGGGTGGAGGGCGACGGCATCGGCCCGCTCGTCGACGAACATCCGCCACGAACGACCGAGGAACCGGGAGACCCCCTCGACACCGCTCATCGACCAGGGTTTCACCTGCTCCAGCGGCCCCATGAACATCTCGTACAGCCGCAGCGAGTCAGCCCCGTACTCCTTCACCACGTCGTCGGGATTGATGACGTTGCCACGGGACTTGGACATCTTATAAGAACGGCTCTCGACGACAATGTCGGTCCCCTTGAGGACCAGATTGCCGCCCTGCTTCTCGACTTGCTCGGCAGAGAGCTTCACGAGCGTGAGGGGTTCGCCCGTCGCACGCAGCACGCGGCCATCGCCATCGGGAGCGTCGATGGTGTCCTTGAGCGTGACGAATGCGGGCGTAACGCCCAGGGGTTGCAACCCCTGGGCTTTCTCGGTGATTTGATATGCTGTGAGTTCGGCCTCGCCGAGAATCATCCCCTGGTTGACGAGCTTCCCAAACGGCTCGGGACACGTCACATGCCCGCGATCAAACAGCACCTTGTGCCAGAATCGCGAGTACAGCAGGTGCAGCACCGCATGCTCCGCCCCACCCACGTAGAGGTCGACGGGTAGCCAGTATTTCTCCAACGCCGGATCAATGAACCGGTCGCTGTTCTTGTTGTCGCAGAACCGCAGGTAGTACCAGCACGACCCCGCCCATTGCGGCATGCTGTTGGTCTCTCGCTTGAGCTTCACACCGTCCGCAGCTGTCTTGTAGAGCCAAGTATCCGGGGCCTTCGCGAGCATCGGCTCAGGTGTTCCCGTGGGCTTGAAGTCCTCCATATGCGGGTGCAGCACCGGCAGCGACTCCGCTGAGTCGGCCCGCATCAGGCCGGTCGGGTTGCCTGCCTCATCGAGTTCATGCCAGATCGGGAACGGCTCGCCCCAGTACCGCTGCCGTGAGAAGAGCCAGTCGCGTAGCCGGTAGTTGACAGCTTCTTTGCCGACCCCCGCAGCTGCGAGATCGGCGGTGATCTTGGCTTTGAACTCCAAGCTGGGAAGGCCGTTGTACTGGCCGGAGTTGATGGCGATGCCGAGATCAGTGAACGGAGCCGAAGTGACAAGTGACAAGTGCTCAAGTGCCAAGTCAGAGGCTCCTCCCCCCTTGTCACTTGCCCCTTGTCCCTTGTCACTTGCCCCCACCACTTGGCGAATCTCAATCCCAAACGTCTTGGCAAACTCCCAGTCCCGTTCATCATGCGCTGGCACGGCCATGATCGCCCCGGTGCCGTAGCTGATGAGGACGTAATCCGCGATCCAGATCGGCACGTGTTCTTGGTTGACCGGGTTGATGGCGTACCCGCCGGTGAAGACGCCGGACTTGTCCTTGGCGAGGTCGGTGCGGTCGAGGTCGCTCTTGAGCGACGCCTTGCGGCGGTACTCGTCGACGGCGGCTCGTTGCTCGGACGTGGTGATCGAGTCGACCAGCGGATGCTCGGGGGCGAGGACCATGTAGGTCACGCCGAAGAGCGTGTCGGGACGCGTGGTGTAGACTCTGAGCGAGCGGCAGACATCAGTCTGTCGTGAATCCGCGCTCGCACACACGGTAGACTCACGTCTACCGCTCGCTATCTCAAAATCGACCTCGGCCCCGACGCTGCGACCGATCCAGTTCCGCTGCAGCGCTTTGATGGAGTCCGGCCAACCGAGATCGTCCAGCTCATTCGCCAGCCGGTCGGCGTACGCGGTAATGCGAAGCATCCACTGCTTGAGCGGCATGCGAATCACCGGGTGGTCGCCGCGCTCGCTCTTGCCGTTGATGACCTCCTCGTTGGCAATCACCGTGCCCAGACCGGGGCACCAGTTGACCGGGGCTTCGCTGAGGTAAGCGAGGCGGTGTTGGTCTTGATACTTTCGGACAGCTGGCGAGCGGTGGGCGTCAGCCCTCCGAGTCCCCTCACCGCCCGCAGACTCGGAGGGCTCACGCCCTCCGCTCGCCTTGGTTCACGCCGGGTGAGCGG
>JAYTWO010000502.1:0-2131 GCA_043743415.1 Planctomycetota bacterium | reverse complement strand
GGTTGAGTCGGAACTGCGCGGCCTTCCCGGCTGGGAAATCCGCGAGGGCTGGTTGCGTCGTGCTTACAGTACGCCCGGCTGGTCGTATACGATGCTGCTGGCGAATCAGATCGCCTTCCTCGCCGAGGCGGCGTGGCATCACCCCGATCTGGAACTGGGCTATGCGCGCGTCTTGGTCAAGCTGCAAACGCACAGCGTGCGTGGCCTGACCGCGATGGACTTTGCCCTGGCCCACCGGATCGAGGAGCAAGTCACCTGGCTGCCGGGAGAGTCGTCTCCTCTGGAGGGATTCCCGAAGAGATGGATTCACTGAAGGGGAGGGTTGAGCGATGAGGGTTGAGGGTCAGAACGGCGGCTTCCCGACTCTTATGCCTGAGCGCTTAGGCGAGCGGTCGGTCATCGTCTCTCCGTAGGACGGCCTGGAAAGGCCGTCCTGAACGGTTGGCTACCCGCTCCCCTCTCCCCCGGGGATTCATGCAAGGCAAACGCCAAGGTTCTGAACACTCGATGCCCTGATGAGCGGTGTATGGTTTGGCTGGCGTCGAATCACGACAGACTGACGTCTGCCGCTCGCTCAACCCTCAACCATCAACCATCAACCCTCAACCCTCAACCCTCAACGATCCCCTCCCATGAAGATCATTCGCTACCAGGACTCCGCTGGACAGATTCACTTCGGCGTCCGTCAGGCCGACGGCAGCGCCACCCGGGCGGAGGGCGGACCGCTCGGCCCCTGGCAGGACACCAGCACCCCAGCTGATCTCCGTCAATTACTCGCCCCGGTCGATCCGGTCGACATCCTCTGCATCGGCCTCAACTACCGGAAGCACGCCGATGAAGGCGGCAAACCGCACCCCCAGCACCCGGTCGTGTTCATGAAGAACAAAGGGACGCTGCAACACCCCGGCGGCCCGATCGTGCTGCCGCGCAAGCTGGCAAGTACGCAGGTCGACTACGAATGCGAACTGGCCATCATCATTGGGCGCGAGTGCCTGAACGCGACCAAGGCCAACGCCCTCTCGTTCGTCGCCGGGTATACCTGCGCCAACGATGTGAGTGCCCGCGATTGGCAGATCACCTGGGGCGGCAGCCAGTGGTGCCGGGGCAAGACCTTCGCCACCTTCTGCCCGCTCGGGCCGTGTCTCGTCACCCCGGATGAGATCCCCAACCCCAACGCCCTCCGTATTCGTACCGTACTCAATGGGGAAGTCATGCAGGACTGGAACACCGATGACATGATCTTCGATGTGCCGACCCTGATCGAGTTCCTCAGCGGCAGCACCCGCCTGCTCCCCGGCACCGTCATCCTCACCGGCACCCCCCACGGCGTCGGCTCCGCCCGCAAACCCCCGGTGTACCTGAAGGCCGGAGATTCCGTCACGATCGACATTGAGAAGATTGGCGAGTTGACGAACCCCGTGGTGGATGAGGTGGTGTGAGCGACACCAAAGCCCGACGGTTGCAACCGTCGGGCTTTCTGAGTGGCCTCGATCAGAAACAGACAAGCAGGCGACGTTTTGTCGCTCACTTGCCCCCGCCGACGATACAGTTAGCATGTGGCGGTAACTCGCACTCTCCCCCTCTATGGTTCCCAGGAGTTGGTCCTTCCATGACGCGCACGGACATCTTTCGCAAGTCGGCATTCTTGGCAACTTTTGTGGCTGCCACATTGGTCCACGGCTCGATCGCTCGGGCCGAGAAGGTGTTGTTGCCGAACGACTCGCTGACGGCCGGGTTGCCGGGGACGGGGGCGGTTTCGGTGGGGGATGTCGAGAAGTGGCTGGCGGATTCCAAGAACCATGAGAAGCTGGAAGTCGTGCTTCCCGCGGGGCTCGCCTTGGGCCAGTCGACGATTGTGGGGCTCGATAAGAACCCACTGACTCGGGCCAAGATTGAACTCGGACGGCAACTCTATTTCGACACCCGGCTGTCGTCGGACAACACCGTCAGTTGTGCCAGCTGCCATCATCCCGATGAGGGGTACGCCAAGCACACCAAGACGGGCGTGGGCATCCGGAAGCAGACGGGTGGCCGGAATTCACCGATCAGCTACAACCGGATTCTGTCGTCGCTGCAGTTCTGGGACGGGCGGGCGGAGTCGCTGGAGGCTCAGGCCGTCGGGCCGATTCAG
>JAYTWO010000501.1:0-4722 GCA_043743415.1 Planctomycetota bacterium | reverse complement strand
AGCGGTTCAACCCGACACGGACAAGCGGCGGGTTTTCGGCCGTTCAAGCCGTCACCTGAAATCAATGTCTGTCGTTGTTCGCGCCGCTTGTCCGTGCGGCGGGGTGGCACTGTCGAAGTGGTCCCGAATCCGCTTGAGCGGCTGATTATGGGTGGCGCTGGCGGTCGCTTTGGGCTGCCAGTGCTGGAGGGCGAGGCCGGAGCTTATCCTCTGATTCATCGCCGGTGAGTCACTCCCACTGGCGAGTCAAAGCCCTCGCAGTGCCACCCATCGCCGAGCTACAGATCATCATCCGTCAGTTCGGCATCCCGCATGATTCCACGCTGAGTGCCCGGCTTCAGATCTTCGTTCGAGTGAACGGGAACAACGGTCCGTCGTTCGCCGGAAGAATCCCGATAAACGAAGTGGCTGCCATTGATGCGGGCCAGCGTCCACCCGCGCTGCTCCAGAATACGACACATCCTCTTTCCGGAAACGGTCTTCACGGATTGCCACCCGCTGCATCGCGGGCGAGGGCATCGTCGTGTGCGACGGAGAGCCAACCCTCAGCGGCTTCGCGGAGGTTCGCTCGCACTTCATCCAGAGTGTCGCCCTGAGTGTGACAGCCGGGAAGGGCTGGGATGGAAGCTGAGTAGCCGCCCACATCGGGCTCCGCACGAACAATCGCCGTGAGAACGATGGCAACATCAACTGCAAAAGTGGCGTCTGGTGCGAGAGTCTGGCTCATGATCTGGTCCTCCTAGTTTTCAGGATATCGGCTCGCGAGTGCAGGGTCGAGAGCAAGTGATCCACTCGCTGGGGTGGCACCGTCCAAGTGGTCCCGAAACCCCTGGAGGGGCTGATTCTGGGTGGCACTGGCGGTCGCTTGGGGCCGCCAGTGATTCCGCTCCCAGCTGTCCAGAACTCGAACTCTCCACACGTCCAGCACGGGCGAGTCAAAGCCCTCGCCAGTGGTACCCGGCGTCCCCAGAAGACGATCGTCGTACTGTTCGATCAACTGTCGCATGGCGTTGCCTTTGGTGATGGTGAGTGGGTTGTCAACACCACCCACCGACCACCAGACGCAACGCCTTTCTCGTTCAATTCACCCAAAAGACAACTCTTGCCGCCCCTCACCGTTGGGTTGTGGCCGAAGCCCACTCCAAGCCTCCGTTGTGAATTTCCGACCGCTGCCGACATTTGTGAGGCACACACATGTGGGCCGACTGGGAGCGGCTCACTTGAAACCGGCTGCGATCAGAGTCACATTGCGGGCACACTCACGAACTCCCCCCACTCATTGAAAGACTCGATCATGGCCAAGAAGGCGGCTGCGAAGGCCAATCCCAAGCTCGAACGGATCGTCCTGCGGACCGGCGAGGCCCTCGTCGAAGTGGAGGGCGGACCGGCCTATCTGGCATGCGAGCCGGAGGTGGTGATTGGCGAACTGGATGGGCCGGTCGGGTTCTCGATCGCGAATATGATTGGGAATCAGGTGAAGGGGCACTCGAAGGTGTTCGCGATCCTGAACTGCGATGTGCAGGTCCGCCCGACGACCGTGATGGTCAGCAAGGTGACGGTCAATTCAACCGCCTACACCAACATCCTGATGGGGACGGTTCAAGCGGGGATCGCCAACGGAGTGCTGGATGCGGTGCGGGCGGGGGACATCCCGAAAGAGAAGGCCAACGACCTGGGGATCATCGTTTCGGTGTGGCTTGATCCGTCGGTGGTCAAAGAAAAGAAGGTCGACCACGTCAAGCTGTTTGAGGTCAACCGCGCTGCCACCGCCAAGGCCATCGGCAAGGCGATGCGCTGCGAGCCGACGATTGACTGGTTGCTGAAGAACCAGGAGAGCGTGACGCACTGCTTCCACGAGATGGGCGTGAAAGGGCAGTTGTAGGGGGCAGGTCGTGACGGGCTGTCTGGCGAGCGGTCACACTTGTCTGCCCCGTGGGATAGGCTTCCAGCCTGTCATTCCTTGACGTGGGATAGGCTTCCAGCCTGTCATTCCTTGTCGTGGGATAGGCTTCCCGCCTGTCATTCCTTGTCGTGGGATAGGCTTCCAGCCTGTCATTCCTTGTCCAAGACGACAGGCTGGAAGCCTATCCCACGATCAACGTTCACTAACCGCATGCCTTATGATCTGGCTCGAAACAACTTCCCGAATTGATTTTGAACAGAAGGCAACGAAGGTCACGAAGAGAGTTCGAACAAGACCCTTCGTTTCCTTCGTTTCCTTCTGTTCAACTCCTACGAGTGAAACGGGAAGTTGTTTTGGACCATGTCCTTAGAACGTGATTTCGGCCCCGACGGTGAAGCCGTGGATGCCCAGTCCTTGCGTGTGGATCCGTGGACGAAAGGCGGGCGGAATCGGAGGATTGAGCGGGTCTGGTGGGACGACTATTGGCCCCCCGATGCCGTTATCGTCATACACCAGCGTGTCGTGGGCCCGAGCCACGTTGGGCATGTACCAGTAGAACGCGCTCCCCGTCAGCGACAACCACGGATTGACGCGAATCTTGAGGTAGGCATTCAAGTCGAGATTCGATCCAAAGATCACGGAGTTCCTGCTCGCCGAGGTGATGCCGTCATCGACGATATCGACGATGTCCGCCGAATCACGCAGGTCCGATGTGAACACGTTGTTCTGGATCGTGTTGGTTCCCATTCCGATCTTGGGCGCCACGCCGATGGTGAACCACTTGTCGACCAGTTCCGCCTGAAAACCGACCTGCCCGAGGTAGTAGTTATTGCGGGTCGAACTGCGGATGGTATTGCGTTCTGGAGTCGTCAGCGTTCCGAGGGTGGCATCGACGCCGGAGCTGTTGTCGAACTCGCCGTGCTGCACGAGGTCTTCGTCGTAGGCATTGAACCGGAAGCCCAGCAGCGGACGCATGCGATAGCCGGTATTCGGGGAGTTATTGTTGAACAGCACGTTGACTTCACCGGACCAATACTGGGCCTTATAGTCCGCTTCGTAGAGCCGGTCGTACAGGATCACTCGCGATCCCACCGCACCGCTATCGAGAACGCTCGTGGCGTAAAACCGAACGGCGTCCGGAAAGTCGTCGGGATCGAGTCCACTCGGCACCAACTGGAAAGCCGATCGCATGTCTTGCATGCCGACGTAAGACGCCTCCAGCGAAAAATCCCGGAACGCATTCAAACTGATCGTGGTCCGGACGCCGCTTTGCGCATCCAACTGTAGAGGCGAGGTGTCCGGCACGATCGCCTGTGCATCGATCACGGCTCCTGCGGACACATTAAAACGTTCGCGAGGATTCGGGACTGACCCCAACGGGGCTCCCAGCAGGGCGTTACCCGGTCGTTGGAAGCTCCCCGACAAGTACTCCACCTTGACCCCACTGCCCTCGACTATGTCATCGAGCACCAACTCGAATTGCGAATCGAAGTCGTACCACGGGGACCGGTTGTCCGGCAGCAGCTCGTACTCGGGACCAGGGGCCGTATAAGACGGCTGGTGTCCGGCGTTATATTGCACACCCCAGCCGGGGGCGAACCCCTCGAATTGAGCGTCTTGAGCCCAACTCCAGTGCGGGAGCAATGCCACAGTGGCCATGACGAGCCAAGAGCGAGCGAAAGCAGTCATAGCCATCCTTCCATGGGCTGGCCTCTCGGTCGGAGAAGCTCAACGCATCCACTGCTCGGCGCAATAGGTGCCACGATCGACACGATCGGTCGTACCTCGTTTATCGGCTGGAGGGATCGGAGTGTTTTGGGAAACTCTACCGATTCTGACGGTTGTCCAGGCAGTAGATGGGCGAATGGGGATTCTAGGTGGCATGGGTATTCGCTGTGGCCTCCGAATGTCGCTACGTTCGCCAGAACGTGGGCCGCTGGTCCCCCCGTTTGAAAGTTTGAGGTGGCTGATCCTGGCCAGCAGCGCCGAGACAAGTCGCCCCACTTCTGGCGAAGGTCGCAACGTGTGAGTGCCCCTCTCTGCTGGCATCCTTCGACCTCACTCGCCAGAATCACGAACCCACTGGCCAGCCCGAACCTTTGGTCATCAGCACACAAACCGGCGCAGGAGTCCCCAATGTCGTCCAACTCTGAAACCGTGGAAGCCCTCCGCTGGAAGAAGTTCCCGGTCCTCAACGATGGGTTTGTGTGCCTGGTCGACACGATGGGCAACGACTCCGCCGTCGTCCAGGCCGCTCGCGTCAGCTATGGCGAGGGGACCAAGCATGTCTCCGACGACCGCACTCTGATCCGCTATCTGATGCGGCATCGGCACACGACCCCGCTCGAAATGGCCGAGATCAAGCTGTTGGTCCGCGTGCCCATGGACTGCTGGCGGCAGTGGATTCGGCACCGCACCGCCAGCGTCAACGAGTACAGCACGCGCTACTCCGTGGCGCTCGATTCGCTGCAAACGACTCTGCCCGAGGAATGGCGGACCCAGGCCACCACCAATCGGCAGGGGAGCGATGGCTTTCTGCCAGTCGAGATGGGGCAGAAGCTGACTGAGTCCGAGGCCGAATTCCAGAAGTCTGCCGAACGCCTGTATCAAGAACGGTTGGAAGTCGGCGTCGCCCGCGAACAGGCCCGCAAAGACCTCCCTCTGTGCAGCTACACGGAAGCCTACTGGAAGATCGACCTGCACAACTTGCTGCACTTCCTGGCCCTGCGAATGGACTCGCACGCCCAGCTCGAAATCCGGCAGTACGCGACGACGATTGGCGAGCAGATCGTCGCGAAACTCTTCCCGATCGTGTGGGA
>JAYTWO010000500.1:0-2752 GCA_043743415.1 Planctomycetota bacterium | reverse complement strand
AATTTCGGAAGTCGGTCTTGCTCGAAGGCCCCGGAAGCAACCTATACTTGCCGACTTCGATCCACGAAACCAGACGGAGGGCGGCAGCTGCCCTTTGTCTCAGCCAGCCATGACGGCAAAATCGGAAGGCACGATGTCCGAGTTGAGAAAAGACCCGATCGTCGGCCGCTGGGTGATCATCGCCCCCGAGCGGGCCGATCGCCCACATGTGCTGGAAGAGCCGGAGTTGAATGCCTCCGCGTCTGACCCATTCCTGGAAGGGCAGGAACACTACACGACGCCGGAGATTCACGCCGTTCGCGCACCGGGAACTCGCCCCGACGGTCCGGGTTGGAAGGTGCGGGTCGTGGCCAACAAGTATCCGGCTCTCGGCGTCGATGGCGATCTGGAGAGTCGCGGCGAGGGGATGTATGACGTGATGCACGGGGTGGGAGCCCACGAAGTCATCATCGAATGTCCCCATGCCGAAACGAATCTGTCGCACCTCCCCGCCGAAGCGGTGCGGGATGTGCTGCTGGCGTACCAGTCGCGACTCAACGATTTGAAACGCGATACCCGGCTGATTCACGCCCTGATTTTCAAGAACAAGGGTGCCCGCGCGGGGGCTTCGCTCCCGCATGCTCACTCGCAATTGATCGTCACGCCAATCGTCCCCATCACCATCCAGGAGGAACTGGACGGGGCGGAGGCGTACTTCAAGTATCGCGGTCGTTCGATATTCAGCGACATGATTCTCCAGGAGCGGGCCACCGGCTCGCGGGTGGTGTTTGAGACCTCGCAGTTCCTAGTCTTCTGCCCCTTCGCCAGCCGCTTCCCGTTCGAGATCTGCATACTCCCCAAGTCACAGCGCAGCCACTTCGAGTCCGCCTCTCGATCCAAGATCGATGAGCTGGGGGAGGTGTTGAAGAAGACGCTTCGCAAGCTGGAGGTCGGGCTGGAGGATCCCTCTTACAACTACATCATCCATTCGGCCCCGTTCAATTCGCCGGAGTTGCCGCACTACCGCTGGCACATCGAGATCTTTCCGCGACTGGCGGGGGTGGCGGGCTTCGAATGGGGCAGCGGGTTCTACATCAACCCGGTTCCGCCGGAACAGGCGGCGAAGTTTTTACGAGAGACTCGCGAGGACTGACACCCGCGGAGAGAGGTGACCGCCTCAGGCGGGCGACAATAGTCATTCGCCACCCCGCTTGTCGGGGTGGTTCCCGCGCTGGTGCGCGACTGTAGCGCACCAGCGCTGGAACCACGGGGACAAGTCCCCGTGGCGGGGAGGATATTTTTGCCCGCTGGCCTCGCACTCCTCAGCCCCACGAGAGCGTAACCGGCCCCTTCGGCAGGTTCTCCAAACACGCCACGAGGTCCGTCCCCTCCCACCAGCAGGTGCCCGGCACGAGGTCCAGCGCCCGGTCGACTCGCTTCAGCGGGGCCGACTCCTCGGTGCCGAGTTGAACCTTGGGCTGAGGACCGCCGGCGATCTCCTTGACTCGCAACGTAAACCGGGGGCAGGCGAACGGGGCCTGCAACTTGACCGAGGTCTCACCGCGCGTGATCGCCGTCAGCTCCTTGGCGGCCCAGTAGCGGGCGATCTCGCTGTTCTTCATCCACAGCAGATTGTCGTAATTCGCGTTCAGCCGGGCCACGACCTCTTGGAAGATGTTGAACCCGACCTCTTCGCCGTTGTAGTACAGACCCGGCCAGTGACAGACCAGGATCGTCGGTTCGCCTCTGGCAATCACCTCGGGGAGCCGACCGTCCTTGCCGTCCATCGAAATGAACTGGCCCGTCTGCCCCGGCTCCAGCCCGTCCCATCCGCCGAACCAGTCACCCGTGCAGCCGATAATAGAGACCACGCAACTCGGATTCTCGGTGTTGAGTCCCGACGCATACTCGACGCGCGGGGCCACGCTCGTGTCATCGGTGAACAGGTGCCGAAAGTAGTGCGGAATCTCCGCTCCATGGACATCGCGGACGGCTTGGAAGGTCGCTTGCGACAGCTCCGGCAGCACGCGATTCCCAAACCCGCCGGGGGTCGTGATCCCCTCACACGGCAGCCCGACGTTCTTCAGAATCTTCAGCGCGTAGGCCATGTACTCCGCGATCTCGTCCACGCTTCGACCATCGGCCCAGCGGAAGTTCTCCATGAACTTCACCGTCCGGTCGGGGAACGGATGGCCCGTCTTGGTGTCGATGATCCAGGTGTGCGTCACCATCTCCGGATGGATGTCCCAGTCCGGCAGGATGATGTCTCGCACCAGTTGCAGGCTCGCCTCCTGCTCCGCGCGGGTCCACCCCGGCAGTTCGCGGTCGACCCGCCCGACGCAGGCCGGGTAGGGCACGATGCTGTACTTCCCCTTGATGCCGCGCTCGTGACACCACTCCGAGAACTTGCGGACGAATGAGTCCGGGATCTCGCGCGGGAGCTTCTTCCAATCCTGCTTATAGTTCTCTGGATAGACCTGCGCGAACTGCGGGATCGCGAAGTGCGCCAGATTCACCAGGCACGTCGAGTCATCAATGATGAAGCTCAGCGGCACGCGCAGCTGGGGATTCTCCACGACCACGCGCGGGTCGCGCACCGGGCGCTCGCCGGGGATGGGGTTGCCATCGGCGAAGAGGGCCGGGGTCCACACCGCGGAGGCCGCGGCCGCCGCGGTGGCGGCTTGGAGGAAACGTCGACGAGAGATCGGGAGCATGGGGAGTCCGATTGAAGAACACGAATCGTGAGACAAAGTACCGCAATGTAACTGCCGAT
>JAYTWO010000499.1:0-8669 GCA_043743415.1 Planctomycetota bacterium | reverse complement strand
CACCCCCCCGGCCCCCTCACGCGCCGGGGTTGGGGGAAAACTACAAACGATCAACAACCCCACCAGAAAAACAACAGGCCGTCACGTCTGCCGCTCGCTGTCAGCCATCAAAACCCGTTCGCAAGTTTCCGCAGCTCGACCAGTTGTCGGACCAGCTTGGGTAATTCCGTCAACCGCACCTGATTCGGACCATCGCTCAGGGCCTTGTCCGGGTCGGGATGTGTCTCGATGAACACCGCGTCCACACCGCAGGCCACTGCCGCCCGCGCCAGTTAGGGGACCATCTCGCGGTTGCCGCCGATTAAACGCCTCGCGGGCAAGAATGAGGTGTCGCCCCTATAGTCGCCGTTTGCTCCGCGAACGAGCGCTCGTTTGCGGAGCAAACGGCGACTATGGCCACCCAAGACATCAATCTGAACCGAGTCAGGATTAAACGCCCCGCAGCCGCCGACCGAGGGCGTCAATCATTGCCTGCGAAGCCTTGCGAGCCTCGGCGAACCCAGCCGGGGTGATCGAGCCGCTGCGGCAGTAGTCGAGGATGATTTGTTCGCCGGCCATCAGTTCGCGGCAGGCCTCGGGGATCTCGCTGGCGATCTCGATCGGGATCGTCGAGACGCCGTTGCGGTCGCCGTGCAGCAGCACGCCCGGCTCGATGCAGATGCCGCCGACCGTGACCGGCACGTTGAGGTGCGGCATGTGGCAATACCCGTGCGAGCAGATTGACCCGCCGGTGAAGACCGGGAAGTCGATGGCTTCGACTTGGTCGAGGTCACGCCCGGCTCCAGAGGTGATCAGCCCCTTGGCCCCGAACGACTTGTAGACCGTACACATCACCTCGCCAAACGTGGCCGAGACGCACGGCTGGTCGAGATCCTGGAACACCATGATCGGCGGGCCGGGCACTCCGGAAAAGGCGTCGACCTGGTCCTTCATCCCGGTGTAAGCGTCGCCGCTGCGTGGAGCCTGCATACTGCGAAACGTGGCTGTCACCGCGAACCCGACCATGGGCGGCATCTTCGGGAAACAGCTCTTGATCGTATCGTTCATGTACCCCAGGTTGCGGGGCCGCACGTCGAACAACTCGATGACGTTGCAGACGGTCGGCGTGTCGTACTTGGCCAGGCCAGCGAGAGTCGCAGCGGAAATGGCGTGGGACATGAGAGAACTTCTTCAGAGAGGGACACCGGGCAACGGACACGGTGGGATGGATGTCGTCGAAGGCGTTTCACCCCGGAGGGCCAGCCTGAGCAGCACTCTAAAGAGAAGCGTGCGAGAACAAAAGCGGAACAGGGAGGGAGCAGGACAGCCCGGTGCGTCTCCCTCGTCTTCGGAGGCCAATTCGTGCCCCTTCTCCCCCGCCATCGGCATTGCCATCGGTGAAGTTTTCATTGCGGGGGTGAGGCTGGGGTGAGGGGGCACATGAGAACCTTGCGGCCCCTCACCCCGGCCCTCTCCCCACAGTCATGTCCTTCCCGAATGTCGAGTCGCCAGTGGGGAGAGGGGGCAGAGTCACCGGCACCGACGTGGGGGACGCACACATTGGGGCGGCAGACCGGCGAACTGCCTTGCGTCTGGCCCGCTGCGCGCCAGAATGCGTTCAGAGCCTCTTCGTCAGCGGGGGCCAGTCCTCGGTCACGCAAGAACGGGCATCATGCCGGAACTCTTTATCATCATCCCGGGCCGCACCAGTCGGCAGGGGACCGGCCTCAACGAGGGAAAGTATTCCCACGACTACCTCGACGAGATCAACACCCTGCAGGTCAATCCGGACGACATGAAACGGATGTCGCTGAAAGAGGGGGACCGCGTCCGCGTCTGGAGCGACCTCGGACAGATGATCGTCCCCATCAAAGCGGCCAAGGGAGGCGAACTCCCCACCGGCATCCTGTTTATCAGCTACGGAATGCAGTCCTGCCAACTGATGGGGGGCGAGACGCATGGGACCGGGATGCCGGACAGCAAGTGCATGGATGTGTGGATGGAGAAGGCGGCGGAGTGAGGCCTCATGTGGGACGGGCACATTTGCCCGTCCGTATCGGCGTGGGACGGTCGGGTCGTTGGAAGATGTTCGGCTGCCCGTCGGGGTGGTACTTGGTGGGTGAGGATCGCGCGGGGACGGGCCAATGGGCCCATCCTACGAATGCGTCGCCCGTGTCGAGCGAGTACGATACGCTCCCGACTCACTCCCCAGCCCCTCAGCGATTGACCGAACCCCATGCGACCTGGACAACCGACCGAACAATTGCCCGACCCGACGATTCGCCTCTCCACCGGGTGGCACTGTCTGCATGCGTATTATCGTGTAAACGCTCTGGCGTTGACGATGCTCTCCCCCGCAGAATTGGAGGCCGGGTGCGAGGAGTTGCGGCTGCTGCTGGTCGCGGGTCGCGAGGGTGGGCCGGAGCGGTTGCAGGTGTTTGCGGTGTCGGGGCATCGAGCCGACCTGGGACTGATGGTGATGGACCCGGACCCGCTGAAGATCGATGCAGTGTTGCAGGGGATGCGGGCCTCAAAGCTGGGGACGGCGCTGGATGCGACGTACTCGTTCGTGTCGATCACGGAGATTTCGGAGTACGTGCCGACGCTGGAGCAGTATTCCGCGCGGTTGCTGTCGGACGGCACCCCGCCGGATGACCCGGCCTTCACCGCCAAGATGAAGGCGTACGAGCAACGCCTGCCGATGATGAACAAGCAGCGGCTCTACCCCGACATGCCCGAGTGGCCGGTGATCTGCTTCTACCCCATGAACAAGACGCGCGTGCCGGGGGCCAACTGGTTCATGATCCCGTTCAGCGAGCGCTCCCGTCTGATGGCCGAGCACGCCACCTCGGGGATCAAGTTCGCGGGCAAGGTGTCTCAGCTCATCACCGCATCGACCGGGTTCGACGACTGGGAGTGGGGCGTGACGCTGTGGGGCCGCACGCCGGAGTACATCAAGGAGATCGTGTACACCATGCGGTTTGACGAGGCGTCCGCCAAGTACGCCGCGTTCGGGCCGTTCTACATCGGGTACACGCTGCCGATCGGGGAGTTGCTGAAACATCTGAAGCTGGCCACGTGAGGTGGGTGGTCCCGTTTGACGGAGAGCGACGGACAAGGATGTCCGTCGTACGAATCCCGATCTCCCGACCCCGACACAACTACAGTGGTCAAGAAGCCCGTAATTTGTGATTATCACGCTCAGGCCGGAAATCTCTCCGGTCGTGCTGTGTCTTTCTCGCAGCTGCGTTGCAGGAGCCGCTGACCATGGATCTGGTTCGATTGTGCGTTGTGTGCCTGGCGGGTGCCTGGGTGTTTCCGGGCTGTTTGTGGCCGCTGGCGTTGCAGGCTGCGGATGGAGTGACCGCAGCGCCGGTCGAGGTGGAGGCCCCTGCGGCTCCGAATCCGGACGCGCGGTTCAAGCTCCAGATTGGCGATGAAGAGCCGATCCCGTTTGATCCCAAGACCCCGGAAGATTCCAAGAGCCGGACCCGCCGCGGCGCCATCACCTGGCAACTCGCCGGGCAGTTGCATCTTTCCAACGCCGACACCGACAAATCCGAGATGAAGAAAGCCGAGGAGTGCTTCCGCAAGGCTATTGCCTCCGATCCCGCCTTCATCCGCAGCTACCAGATGCTGGTCAGTCTGCTGATCAGCGGACCGGTCAACGAGGAGCGGATTCTGGAAGCCCAGAAGGTCGCCTTTCAAGCAGCAGACTACTCCTCCGGCGGTTTCACGCTGATTCGGCAACTGGCCGGACTGCTGGCTCGTCAGCAGATCGATCGGGGGACGACGTTGCTGACCGAGGCGTTGGCCATCAAGAGCCTCGTTCCGCAATCCGTGCCGTTCTTCCAGATTCAGCGAGATCTGGGGCTGATGTACCGGCTGGGAAACCAGCACGACAAAGCCGCCGCGAGCTACAAACTCGTGTTCGATGCCGTGACACAAGAACCAGCCCTGTTCAATGCCGAACAGCTCAAGGAGATCATGGCCGACCCCGCCGCCTTGTATGAGGAGATGGGGCTGGTGTTCCTGACCGCGAAGCAGCCGGAGTTGGCCCTCCAGGCTTTCAATCGGGCGGCTGACATCCGGGGGAGCCGTTCGGCGACGCACAGCTACAACCTGGCCCAGATCTTCCGCGAAACCGGGAAGCCCGCTGAGGGGCTGGAGGAGTTGCAGAAGTATCTCGACGCCCAGTTGCAGTCGCGCGGGCGGGGAGCGTATCAGTTGCTCAAGGATCTGCTGACCGACCTCAAGCGGGAATCGGAGTTGACCGATCGATTGGAGGCAATGCGGGAGAAAGACCCACAGAACTCGTCGCTGCGGTTCTACCTGGCGGAGCAGTATGTCGAACAGAAGAAGTTCGCAGAGGCCGAGAAGACGATCCTCAACGGGCAACCCGAGACGCGCGATCCGTTCGGGGTTGTCGGTCTGATGCCGGTGTATCGCGGGTTGAAGAAGTATGAGCCGCTGTTGACGCTGTTGATCTCCGCCAAGGGGCTGCCCGATCCCGATCAGGAAGACCGGCTAGCCACGCTGGAGCCGGAGTTGCGAGCCCTCGTGCTGAGATTCGGCAAGGAGCGGGAGGCCGTCACGCAGGACACCGAGGCGATGGATGGACTCGTCGCACTCGGCCAGGAATGGCGAAAGGGGGATGAGCCGAAGATCCAGTTCCCCCAGGCGTGGGTGCTAGGCGAGCTGTGTGGGATGGCGTCGCGCGTGGATGATGCGATGGTCTTCTACCGCCAGGCGATCGAGCTGCGTAATGAGCCGGAGTTCCAGCTGTATTCCGAACTCGGGCAAATCCTGCTCGATGCCGATCGGTATGAGGACGCGATCACTCTGTATAAGGAGTGTGCGGACCATCCGTCGTCCGGGCTGCAGGAGCAGCGCTGGCGGTCGCTCTATCTGCTGTCGTATGCGTATGAATTCGCGGGGAAGACGGAGGAAGCCCTGGCCGCAGCCACCGAAGCTCGCACTGTGGCCGATCAGGCGGGGGTCGGTGACTTCGCGGGGCCGTTTCTGCATGCTCAGATTGGGTGGATTCATTACCACTCGCACAACCTCGACATGGCCATCACGGTCTACGAAGAGGTGCTGCGCAAGTACCCCAAGGACGCCCGGACCCAGGAGAGCGCCCGGTTTAGCCTCTCGGCGATCTATGTGCTGAAGGGGGAGATGGAAAAGGGCGAGGGCATCTTGCAAGAGGTGCTCAAGACCGACCCTGAGAACGCACAAGCCAATAACGACTTGGGCTACCTGTGGGCGGATCAGGGGAAGAACCTCGACCAAGCATTGGCCATGATTACCAAGGCCCTCGCCAAGGAGCCGGACAATGCCGCGTACCTCGACAGTTTGGGTTGGGTACTCTTTAAGCTCGGCCAGACGGATGAGGCCGTCAAGAAGCTGGAGCAAGCCTGTGGTATGAAGCGCGGGGATGACCCCACCCTGCACGAACACTTGGGCGACTGCTACGCCAAACTGGGGCGGACGGATGATGCGAAGAAGATTTGGACGAAGGCTTGGGAGTTAATGGAGAAGAAGAAGTCCAAGGACGAGAAGCTGCGGAAGTCGTTGCGGGAGAAGCTGGGGTTGCCGCCGGAGTGAGGCGAACGGACGCGAGACAGTCGTGCGGGTGATTTCAGACTGCCATCTGTTGACCCCAACGGGGTCTCGCCTCGTAGCCCAGGGTTGGCGACGAAGGAGCCTACCCTGGGTTATGAGTGCCTGCCAGAATTCAACCCCAACGGGGTTGCGTCGGCGAACGAACCGACGCACAACAACAGCGAGTCTCACCCATACCTCAATCGTTTTCAGCGGTTCGCGTCCACTTGGTCTTCTCGACGAAGCACCGCCTTCCCGTATTCCAAGATGTCTCCTTGCGGGACCAACTCCACGCCCAACTCGGCGAGATTTCCAATCGCCTCGACTGTCCGGTAATTCGTGTTGGGGGAGTCGAAGATCATGTGCATATCCTGGCATGCCTGGGGAGAACGATCTCGCTCGCGGAATGGGTCAAGGAACTCAAACGAGTGTCCAATACGTGGGTTCGCCAGAATGTCTCCAATCATCGACAGTTTGAATGGCAATCCGGATACGGGGCGTTTGGCGTGAGCCAATCCCAAGTCAGCGTTGTGATTGAGTACATCGAAAACCAAGTTGAACACCACCGGAAGCTCTTATTCCAGGATGAGTTCCGCGGGTTGCTCCGGAGGCATAACCTGACTTGGGATGAGAGATACGTGTGGGATTGAGATCGAACCATTCGCAGGCGGGGACGCAACCCCGTTGGGGTTGATTTGGCACCGGTCCGATGACCCAGGGTAGGCTCCTTTGTCGCCAACCCTGGGCTACGCGGCGAGACCCCGTTGGGGTCGGGATGCCGCTCGGTATATCTGACAGCACAATGGCGTGCGTGCGGACGCGGGATACGGCCTCTCACACGCCTGTCGGTGGGATGGCGGCCCACGCTCACACCGGCTTGGCGGCGTCGAGCATGCGGATCGCGCCGTTGCAGAACTTGCAGGACACATTCATTCCAATAAACCGCTCCGCCGCTCGTAACTCCTGGGTGCAATGCGGACACGGGGCATAAACCCCCAACCGCTGGATGGCGGGGGTGCCCACGTGCAGGTCGAACGGATGATCGCACAGCCGGCACGAGACGCGCTTGCCTCGAAACTTACAGCTGATCCGCAACTCGTGGTGGCACTTCGGGCACTTCACAAAGTCCCCCACGACCGACACATCGATGACGGCCAGCAACTCGCGGAGGGGCACGAACTCGGGGTACTCGATCTCCTTCGGGCTTAACTCAGAGTTGAGCAGAGCCCGACAGGTCGCGCAGCGAATCAACTTCGCGGGCATCTGATCGCCGCACTCGGGACATGGTCCACCAGGCCATGTGGGCATGGTCGCTCACTCCTCAATACTCGAACCCCAACCCATATCCGAAGTCTGATGGTCCCCTTTCGCGGAGCGAAAGACGACACTCATTACTACGGAGCCGTCTTCGCCTTCAGGCAGGCCAGCGTGTGAAACCCCCGCAGGTACAGCCGACCGTTCGCCACAGCTGGGGTCGAGTACGAATCATCTGCTATGGCTGGGGAGGAGCCTGGCTTGCTGGCGATGGGGCTGAACCCGTGAAACTTGAATGTGTCGCTGGCGTCCACGACTCCGACCATCCCGTCCTCGGAGATGCAATAAATCTTGCCATCCACCGCGATGGGGGAACCGGTGAAGTTGTTGCCGATGCGTTCGACCCAGATGTCCTCGCCAGTCTCCGCATTCACACAGGCGACCATGCCCGCGTCCGTCCAGAAGAACAACCGGCCATTCACGTACAGCGGCGTCGGCACGTACGGCAAAATCTTGGTGCGGTTGTAGACGACCTTCCCGGATTTGCCGCCTTCTCCCCAAGGGTCGGTGGCCCACATGAACTTGCCCTGGCCCCCCTGACCACACACGCCAATCACCAGTTTCCCGGCCTGGATGACCGAACTGCAGGTTCGTAACTCGACAGCGCCGCTCGACCACAACTGCTGGCCGGTCTTGAGGTCCAACGCCGTGTGTCCGGAGACTCCGGCCTCGCAGATCAGGACGGCGGGATGTCCGGCGGCCTCATAGATCATCGGTGTCGAGTAGCTCGCTTCGCGGACTTCACGGATGTTCTTCCAGACTTCTTTGCCGGTCTTCTGATCGAGAGCCACGACCATGCTCGGACCGCGCTGATCGCTGCACAGGATCACCAGTTCGCCGTGGATGATCGGCGACATCCCCTGCCCGTGCTGGGTGTCGATCGCTCCCAGATCGTACTCCCACACCGACTTTCCGGCATGCGTGAAGGCTTGGATCAGGTGGTGATCGTCATCCCCAAATGTGATGTAGACCCGCTCCGCATCCACAGCTGGAGTCGCCGAGGCGTAGTTGTTTTTATTGTGCGTCTTGTTCGCGCTGAGCTTCACCGACTGCGCCCAACGCTGCTTCCCCGTCAACGCATCCAGGCACCGTAGCGTCCGCTCGCCGCTGGTGTCCGAGGTGGCCAGAAACAGGGCGTCCTTCCAGATCACCGGCGACGAGTGCCCGACCCCCGGCAGTTCGACCTGCCACTCGAAGTCTTTCTCCGTCCACTGGGTCGGCAACCCCTTGAGGTCGCTGACCCCCGCCCCATTCTCTCCCCGAAAGCGCGGCCATGCCTCCTGGGCCTGTCCCAGCTGGCACAGACCGAGGACACACATCAACAACAATATATGGCGACGCATCATGGATCTCTCCCGGGGATGACTCACGGAATTCCGTGTTACGGTAGAATGACGGTCTTGAGTACAGGATGCAATCGGTCGGGAGTGGCGAGCGTCCAAGGGTGTATTCGCCCCAGAATCGCCCGCACCGTCTGAGCGATCATGGCAGATTCTGAGAGCAGAGCTCTCGCAGCGCGGCATCGCCGCAACCCAAGTGATCTGCCGCACGCGGACCCTGGCGACTCGTCGTGTGGCCCCCGGCTCGTCGAACAGCGTGATTGGCGGGGATCAAATCTGTGAGAATCCGTACTACTCACGTCACAAGTTTGCGCACGCTGCGCAAATTTCCGATGGCCCGGAGACTTCTGTACCCCGAAGGGGTTTCACATCACAGCCCAGGGTCGCGACGCAGGAGCGCACCCTGGGAAACGTGGTCCGGGGAACTCAACC
>JAYTWO010000498.1:0-4797 GCA_043743415.1 Planctomycetota bacterium | reverse complement strand
GACCCGCGTTCTCCATCCAGCCGCGACCAGGCCGAAACCCACCCCTCATTTTCGTGTGTTTCGTGAATTTCGTGGTTGAACCGCAGAGGATCGAGTGGGCCTGAAGCAGTCTCCTCTTGTTCACCGACGTTGGGGACGCACACACCCTGCGGACTCGCGAAACGTGCATTTAACGAATTGGCCGACTTCCCGGCCACGGTGCATGTCACCGAAATTCTCGAAACAGCCCGTTTGCATTACCACCGGACCCTCACGGATGTCTATTATGTGTTGGCATGCGACGCCGACGCCCGGATGCAGCTGGATCAGGAGTTGATTCCGGTTCGGGTGGGGAGTTGCATTCTGATCCGACCGGAAACGCGTCATCGAGCCCTCGGGCGGATGAAGGTGCTGATTCTGGTTCTTCCCAAGTTTGACCCATCCGATGAGTGGTTCGATTGATCACCTGCTGCCCGTGGTTTCACTGGATGCGGCGACTTGCTCGAAAGAGCCAGTTCATGCGGGGCATTCGCACGGGGACGGCTGCTGCTCGCACCCGCCGGTAGAAGGGGCCATCCCTGCCGCCGCAGCCTGTTCGCAACTCCCGCCCGGAGCGGAACTGCTGAGCGCCGATGAGGAGCAGATGATCGAGGCCCTTCGTAGCGTCATCGACCCGGAGCTGTTTATCAACATCGTTGATCTCGGCCTCGTCTACACCATTACTCAAGGGGACGAAGGCAAGGTGCATGTCGAAATGACCCTCACCAGCCCCAGCTGCCCCGCGGGACCGCAGATCGTGCATCAGGCGAAGACCGCCCTGGAGCAACTCCCCGGCGTGACCGAGGCCAAGATCCGCCTGGTGATGTCGCCGCCCTGGACCCCGGCCCGGATGACGGATGATGCGCGGGACAAGCTCGGGATATTTTAATGGAGTACGACGCTCCGCGTCGTCTCTTCACGACGCGGAGCGTCGTGCTACATTGGCACGTCCTTCGGGATCGCCCCTCGCGGTTTCTCTTCGCCGCCGAGTTCGACGCTGATGTCCACCGGGCGCTCCTCGCGCAGGACCGTGATCGTCACTCTCTCCCCGGGCTTCTTACTCTCAATGAAGCCCAGGAACTCCGCCGGGGTCGCCACCTTCTCAGCATCCACAGCGATGATCACATCGGCGGCCCCGGCATCCTCGACGACGAACACCCCCCGCTTGCTGATCTTCGGCCCGCGCAGCCCCGCACTCGCCGCTGCTCCGTCGGGTTCCAAACGAGCGATCCGCAGCCCCTGCTCCACGACCTCAACATGCGTAATGCCGATGTCGCCTCGGACCACATGCCCATGTTCGAGTAACTCGGGCACCACCCGCTTCACCAAGTTGATCGGGATCACGAACCCAATTCCGGCACTCTGAGCGACCCGGCTGGCAATGGCGGTATTGATCCCGATCATCCGACCGTGCGAGTCGAGCAGCGGACCGCCCGAGTTGCCGGGGTTGATCGAGGCATCGATCTGGATGATCGACTTGATGACCCAGTTCTCCTGAATCTCCAGCGTGCGGTTCAAGCTGGAGATGATCCCCATGCTCATCGTGCGTTCCAAGCCAAACGGGTTGCCGAGAGCGAACACTCGCATGCCGACTCGCAGTGTGTCCGAGTCCCCCAACTCGACCGGATACAGATCCTCCTCCGGAGCCTCGATGCGAATCACCGCAATGTCGTTCACCGGGTCAATTCCCACCGGCTTGGCCGCGAACGACTCCCCGTTGAACAGCGTGACCTGGATCCGCTTGGCCCCCTCGATCACATGGTAGTTCGTGAGGATGTGACCCTCCGTACTGATGATCGCCCCCGACCCGGCTCCCTCAGCCGCCATCGCCATTCGGAATAGCCCCTCGCGCGAGACGCTCACCGTCGAGATGTTGACCACGCTGCGGTTGCACTGGTCATAGACCGCGACGTTGATGACCTCTTCGGGGGAAAGACCCTGCTCGTCGAACAAAGACGCTGCCGCCTTCGGGGTTCGCGGCATCGACTGGGCGCGGGGCCGCTCGGAGCCAACGGACGGCCCCTGCGCATTCACCGCCGGTATTCGCAACGCATCAACCGCCCACAACGTGAGCAGGGAAGCCAGAACAGCAGTGGCCAAAGTGACCAGAAGTGATCGCATCGCGGAGTCCTTGAGAAGCACCCCGACCTCGCGGGAGGTAGGGCGGTCCGCCATTGTATCCCCAATGCGGGCCATCGACTCAAGAGCGATTTCGCCGTCCGTCGCCAAGAAAGTCGCCGGACGGGGAGAATCCGGCGACTTTCGTGGCCCCTGCGAGGAGTGACCTCAATAATGCGGCGGACGTTCATCCTGCGGAGACGACTGGGGCTCCGACCACTCGGCGGCCAGCGACTCGATCCGCTTGACCTGCGACTGGATGCCGTGGAAATCCTTCTGCTGATTCAGCAGGGCCTCGTTCAGCAACTCCACATGTCGCTGCAGCTCCATAAGTGCCGACTCAATTCGGACCAGTCGATCTTCATCACTCATAGGATATCGATTTCGGTCTGGGTTCCAGGGGAGGCTGGCTGCGAGACGCAGCGCACGGACGGATGGCGTGTCCGGTGGCGTGTCCGGTGGTGTGTCCGGTGGTGTGTCCGCAACTGCTCTATACCACATGGCACACTCTTTGGGGAGCAGCCCCCGCCCCCGTAACGGAATTCCGGTGCTAACAGGTTTGCCGGTCGGGAGATGCGAACGACGGATACTAGTCCTGCCGGTCGTGCGCCCGCCTGAGCGACGCTGACAGCGGATCAACCCAAAAACCTCGAATCGGCGGGGTTGACGCCTCCCCGGTTCCGATTACACTTCTTGACTCGCTCCGGCGAGCAACCTGGGGTGGTAGCTCAATTGGTTAGAGCACCGGACTGTCGATCCGGAGGTTGCGGGTTCGAGTCCCGTCCGCCTCGCCTCACGGCCTCATTCGCAAACCCTGCGAATGAGGCTTTTTTCTTGGGTTTTACGCTGTTTTCGTCGCTCGCATCGCCCCTTGCCGTTCCATTGGCGATTCCCGATGCGTAGACAGTAAATGACACAGATTGCCCCCGTTCGCCAACTTCTGGTGCAACATCTGGTGCAACGAAACTTTTCTCCGTTGCACCAGCGGATTCCGTCCGTCGAGGGTTCGCCAAAGAGTACCGGCCATCCGTCCCGGTCGCTCGCATCATCTGGCGCTCGGTCGAGGCGTCGGGCGTCTTCCCATTGAGCGACGGCAGCGAGTCCAACGCCCCTTGCACGTCGAGCAGCTTCGGATCGGTGTATGTGTTCATCGTCAGGTCGATCGAACTGTGACGCATCGCCGCTTGCGCTGTGCGAGGTGCAACGCCCCCTTTCGAGAGCAGAGTTCCGAACGTGTGCCGCAAGGCGTGAACGTCAATCGTTCGGCCCCGTTCGTCCGCCTTGTCGATGCCAGCGGCCATCAAGTCACGGTCCAGAATCTTCCCGAGCGAGTCGGCCACAACGAACAGCGGGTCACGCCCAAACGCATCAGGACGCCCGTGGAAGCGTTCTCGCTTCTCGCCGATCCATTCCCGCAACTCAGCAGCCAGGTCTGTTCTGAGGGGCAGCGTCGAGCCTTGCCGATTCTTCTCATCGGCGGCATGCAACACCGCAAACGGCATTGCCCCGTTGAGTTCCAGCTGTGCCACCGTCAGCGAGGCGAGTTCGTTCCGTCGCAGCCCGGTCAGAACCAGCGTCTTGTAGATCAACGCCCGTTCGGTCCCGAGCCGTTCCAGTTCAGCCACGTAGTCGGGATTGTCGGCCAACCGTCCCCGTGCCCGCTCGACCGCAGCGGGAAGGGCGTCAAGCGTCAACGGCTTGTAGGTCCAGTTCGACCGCTTGCGACGTTTGCCGGTCGCTTCGGCTTCGCTCGCATCCACGGCCAGAATCTCTCGACCATATTCGGCCAGCGGCCTCAGTCGAGCCACTTCCAACAGCTTGAGCAGTTCCGGTTCCGTCATCGCTCGCCGTTGCCGTCTGCGATCGCACTTCTCATCCGCCTTGGCGATGCGAGCCAGTGGATTGACCGAAAAGCGTTCGGTTTGAACGCACCAGCCACAGAAGCCCCGGACCGCTTGCAGATAACTGTTGCGAGTCCGTGCCCCCATGCCGTCATGGAAGCGGACCGCTAGCCAGCCTTCGACCGCTTCCCGGTGAATGTCCCGCAACGTACCGCAGCGGGAGTCGCGGAAGACTTGTTCCGCCAGCCGTTGCGTGTCGGCCACATGCCGAGCCGATGTTCCCTTGGCCCTCAGATGGTCGAGGTACACCGCGAAGTGATCGGCCACGGGCGTCGTCTGATGATCGGCGGTCGCGGCTTCGGCAGTCGTGAGAACTTCGCTCTTGACCAGTTCCGCCCGACGTTCCAGCTTGCTGAGAATCGAACGGGCGGCGTCCAGGTCGCGGCAACCGGTCGAGACTTCGCAGACATACCCCGAGCCGTCCCGGAACTTGGCGATGTACGTTCCCGATTCGTCGAGGATGCGAGGCGAGCCATCCTGCCCCGTCGTCACCTTGGCGGTTCGCGTCTTGCCCTTGGCGGGCTTCCACTTGGCGAACTGCTCCCCAGCCTTGGTGAACATCTCCGCCCCGTTGGGCAGCGGTCGCGTCACGGTTTTCTTGAAGATGCTGCCCATGTCATGCCCCCTTTCGCTTCGAGGTGGGTTTGGCCTTTGCTTCGGGTTTGCGTTTGATCGGTCGGAGTTCCAACCCGAAGAACACCGCCAGCTTGTCGGCAGCGTCCGCGTTGATGCCAGACTCACCACGGGCGAACGGCATCAG
>JAYTWO010000497.1:0-6008 GCA_043743415.1 Planctomycetota bacterium | reverse complement strand
GGGTGCCCCCTGCATGATCGAGTCGGCCAAACGCCTCGAAGACCTCGGCTGCGACTTCGTGATCCACCACATCGGCTACGACGAACGCCGCGGCATCGTTGCCGCCGGTGGCCGCCAGCCCAGCCCCCTCGACCAGCTGCGCGAAGTGGTGCAAGCCGTGAGTATCCCGGTGCAAGCCGTCGGCGGCCTGACCCTCGAACAAGCCATCCGCACCCCGGCCTACGGAGCCCCGCTGGTCGTCCTCGGCGCCCCGCTGACGATCGACGCCGACGCCTTCAAGACCGCCAGCGGGAACCTGGAAGAGTCCCTGCGGATGATCTGCCAGCAGGTGCATGCGTTTGGGGATGTGAAGGTCGGGAAGAGGTAGGTCGAACTCGTCGTAGGACGGGCACATTTGCCCGTCCACAGCTTCACCCTTTCTGGATTTCTTCGACCAGACGATAAACACCAGTCGTCGGATTGCGGTCTGGTTTTTTGGCACTCTCGGCTAGGGTTTCGAGCGTCTTCGCTCGCCGAATGGCTTCAGGAAGTCCGTCTTCGTAGTGCGGAAAGTGGACGTGTTTGTCGTACTGCGGTATGCGTTTCTTCAGGAACTTCTCCAATTTCTTACGATCAATTGGGCCCGTGTCGTCAAAGTGCAGATAGAGCCAGAGTTCGATACACGGATTCGAGACGGCCAGTTCGATGCCGTTGTCTCGGGCCATCTGTTTCGCGGTGGCGATTTTCTCGACGGGGTGATCGTCAATGTCATGCAGGCACCAGACTTGATCGTACGCCAAGCTGAGGTCGCCTTGTTTCTCCGCAGCCTCTTCAGCTCGCTTCTTGTGGCCTTTCGCGATTTCAACCAGTGACTTCGGATCCCGACCTGCTTCCGGTGCGATCTCGACATGCACACGCGAATTGCGACATTGGTTGGCGAACCCCTGCAAATACTCCTTCTCGGTCACCGCCCCTTCACAGACGACCAGAAGGATTGGTTTGGCGTCGCGAGTTGATTTCAGGCGGCCATGAGAACGATTTCGATTCCACCTGCTTGATTTGTTGTCACGATTCATGGCTCAACCGCCTATTCCGGACAAAGAAAGTGTCCCGAGGAAAGGGATAGCACCATATCGCCCTTGCAAATAGCCCCTCTCCAGATTCTCTGGCTTTCGAGGTTTGAAGTCCGTGAGGGGATACAAAACGGATCCGCCAGTGGGGTCCTTTTCTGTCAGCCATACTTGATCTCGCCTCAAGACTGCCGGACCAAGCGTATTTCCGAGCAAGTTCGTGTCATGAGTGGTGAAGATCAACTGAGCATGCTTGGGATTCTTGATCGGGTCGTTGAACTGCTTGACGATTTTCATGGCCAAATTCGGATGCAGGCTGGATTCCAGTTCATCCACAATCACGACTCCCCCGTGTTGCAGTGCTCGAATCACAAGCGGCCCTCTGTGAAACAGCGTTCTCGTCCCTTTAGACTCGCGGTCAAGTGTCAACCAAGTATCCTCAGAATCCCCCTGATGCTTAAGCAAGAATCGTAGCCGTTCGGATCGCCCCTTGAGTTCGCTTTCCGACACCACTCGATCCAATTTAATGTCGACGATTCCGATGTCGGCGTGGAACAAGAGATTCCGAAAGTCGTCCATGAGTTCCGAGTCCTCAGTCTCGGCCCGTGACGCATGTCCCGAGTTACTGTGAATCTCATTACGACGTAATTCGTCGAGGATTAGCAGTTGTCCCGGTGCTTCCCGCGTGAAATCTTCGATTCCAACTGTTTGCATTTGGTTGAACCACCCATATACCGTCTTCAACTGTTGGTGGCCAAATGTGTTTCCCACCGCTAGGAATAGCGCATTGGCTTTCGTGACTTTCTCAATCCATCTTCGGGCACCAGACAGCCTTAGCTCTTCGCCGAATGTAAATTTTTGCCCCTGTCGTCGGAACCAGACTTGCTTCTTAGCCTTGGGCCACGCAAATAGCCACTCCTCTTCCACGCATTGGTCGGATACAACGAAACCATACTGATATCTCACACCATCTTGGAGGATTGTCGCCTCGTAGAGAGACGGTTGCTCATGAGCGTCTCCCCACGCGAACGGGTCGCGCGGAACGTAGTCGTCAGCAGCCCAATTAAAAAGTGAATCGACAACCGCCTTTCTCATAAACGCTAGCGCACTCAGCACATTGCTCTTCCCGCTCGCGTTCGCCCCATACAGCGCGGCGACGGGGAGGAGTGGCTTGGCCGAGCCGGGGACTTTGCGGGGGATCGTGTCGTCACCGTCGACGCGGCCGGCTTCCATGGTCAGCACCTGCTCCGTCTTGAGGGAGCGGTGGTTTTCGGTGCGAAATTCGATCAGCATGGTCGTGTCTCCGGAGTCAGTCTACCGGATTTATCATCGATATGCGCACGATCCAGGCATGAAACGACTCGAAAATATCGCCTTGTGCCATTATCCGTGGAAATCCCGGCCTGCGGCAGAGTCACCCTCGCCAGCTGGATCTGCCAGCATCTGCGAGCCATTCGGGTGTGAAGGCGTAGGCGTGATCGCAGCCCCCCCCCCCGAAGACTCAGCGGCCTGACCCCTCGAACAAGCCATCCAAACCCCGGCCTACGGTGCCCCGCTGACGATCAACGCCGACGCCTTCAAAACGCCAGCGGCAACCTGGAAGAGTCGCTCCGCATGATCTGCCAAAAGGTGCATGCCTTCGGGGATGTGAAGGTCGGGAAGAAGTCGGTGTGGCGGTATCCGGCTCGTGGCAACAGTGTCGGCAGGTCTCTACTCGGAATGAAAAGTCACACATGGTGGGCCTACGCCTCAAAGCAGGCTTGTCCCACACTACGTCAACTGAGCTACAACTATCCCCATACCGGGAGTGACCGATGTCGACATGGATTGAACGACTGGGTTGGGTGCTGGTTCACTCGCTGTGGCAGTTTGCACTGCTCTCCGCGATCGCCTTCGGGCTCCAGCGAACCATGCAGCGGGCCAGCTCCTCGGCCCGCTATCTCGTGTTGCTCGGCATGCTCGCCGCCATCGTCGCGGCTCCGCTGGTGACGTGGAGCGTCCTCCCCGGGAAGACCCCGCCGCCGGTGATCGCAGCGTCTCCGGCCCCGGTGCCGCAGCCCCCCTGCCCTAGCTCTTGTCGGCGGCACCGGGGACGATCTGAACCGAGTTTTGTCGTCGACGACAGTCCGGAGAAGCACATCTGTCATTCCGGGAATCTCATTCGAGTGAAGCCATTCCTGGGCGACCCGGTGGACCAGGAACTTCTGGCATTGTTGCCAGATCCGAAGTCAATCCGTGGTGAAGCCAATGACCGCTCCATGGGGAAACGCATCTGGCGACAGGTTGCCAGTCGACTGCAGCCTGGGGAATAAAATGCCGCCATGCAGTGGTTGATCTCATTGTTCCGGTATTTTAGAGAAGAACGATCATGCCGTTCCTGCGGCCATGTCGCCGTTTCCTCTGCTGCAAAATCTCACCGTACTCTGTCTTCCCGAAGCGACATTTCACGCCCAGAGGGCAGAGTTGACCTAGAGTTCCAAACCGGGATGTTGTGCGCGGACGTGCGCCAACGCTGGACCCCTCAAGGCATCGTGATGGCCTACGTTCTGTTCTTGCTCGCCAACGCCGCTCTGTACATTCGCCCCTCGGAACTCTTTCCGTCGTTGGGGAATGTGCAGTTCTATCTCATGCTGATCTTGGCTGCCATGGTCTGCTCCATTCGCCAGCTCCATAACCAGCTACGACTTCACACTCTGGCTCAACAACCGATCAACTTGTGTGTCCTCGGCGTCACACTCGCTACCGCCACATCCCACCTTTCGCTGGGATATCTCGGGGGGGCGATGAATAGTTTCGAGATGATGGCCAAGGTGTGTCTGTACTACATGACACTCGTGGCGACCATCAACACGCCCCAGCGACTGCGGGGCTTCCTCCTGAACTGTGTCGGCTGCTCGATTTTCATGATTGCGTATTCGATTGTAGACTACCACCAGTTCGTCGAGGACTGGAGTGGACGGGCCGACATTTGGGAAGTCAAGAATCAGGAGCGCGATCTGGCCCCCGGTGAGCCCAGCCAACTGAGGCACTCTCCCGAAAACGATGAAGTCAATGCGGCAGGCGGCATCAACTGGTACTTCCGGTTGTGCGGACTCGGGATCTTTCACGACCCGAACGACATGGCCCAGCTGATCGTGATGACGGCCATTCTGTGCCTGTACTTCATGACCGATCCCAAGATGACCGGAGTGCGGTATTTGTGGATTCCGGCGTTGGGGATTTGCGGCCACGCCTTGTTTCTGACGCACTCACGCGGGGGAATTCTGGCGGGCGGGGTGGCCCTGATGGGCTATCTGGCCACTCGTTTTGGAGGCAAGGTGGCCACCGGAATCGGTGCCATGGGCGCGCTGGCCGTCCCCGTATTATTGGGACGACAAGGGAACATCGACCTCTCGGGCGGTACCGGACAGCAGCGCATTCAACTCTGGGCCGATGGCTTGAACCAACTGAAGACCTCGCGGTTCATTTTCGGCATTGGCGAAGGGATGTATGCGGATGTCGCCGGGCTGGTGGCGCATAATTCCTATGTGCATGCGTATGTCGAACTGGGATTCATCGGTGGGACGTTCTTCCTGGGCTGCTTCTTCATTCCAGCGCTGGCCATCTTCACGATCATTCGGAACAAGCAGCCAATCGAGCACGCCGAACTCCAACGGATGATGCCGTACTTGGCCGGTATGACTGCGGGGTGGTGCATGTCGATGATGTCGTTGTCGCGGTGCTACATGCCCACGACCTACATGATCTGCGGCACGCTGGCGGTGTTTCTGAACCTGGCCGGGTTCTATCGCCAGTATCCCGCCCCGATCCAACAATTCGATCGCCCCCTGGCCGAGCGTCTGATGTTCGCCAGCGTGGGTCTGCTCGGTGGATTCTTCGTGTTCGTGCGACTCTTCTCAAACTATGGGTGAGTCGCCACTCACCACCGTCTTTGTCTCCCGTGAACTTCCTGCGTGACCTCCATGTCCACCACACACCCGACCATCAGCGTGATCATGCCTGCCTACCAGTCGGAAGCGTTCATCGCGCGCTCGATCCGCAGTGCCCAGCTGCAGACGATCAGTCCACTGGAAATCCTCGTCGTGGACGATGGGTCGCAGGACAACACCGCAGCCGCCGCAGCCGCCTGTGGCGACCTCGTGCGCGTGATCCGGCAAACCAACGGCGGTCCGGCCTCGGCTCGCAATACGGGTGCCCGCGAGGCCCGCGGCGAGTGGCTGGCGTTCCTCGATGCCGATGATGGCTGGGTGCCGAACAAGCTGGAGCGACAGGTCGCTCACATTGACGATTCGATCACCCTGCTGAATGCCTATTGCACGGTCGACGAGAACAGCCAGCACGCGCCCGATCATCAGACGTTTGACGATCTCTGGCTGCGCAACACCGTGCCGACTTCGAGCGTTCTGCTGCGGAAACGAGACTTTGATGCGGTGGGCGGCTTCGACGAGGATCGCTCAATCATGGCGGTCGAGGACTACAACTTGTGGTTGCGACTGTTGCATCGCGGGTGCAAGTTTCGCGTGGTACGCGAGCGGCTGGTGGAGTACACCCCCGCCCCCAACAACCTGTCCGGTCAGTATGGCCGCATGGTGCGGAGCGAGCTGAACAACGTCGAGAAGATTCGTGTGGCTTGTGGGATTGATGCCGAACGAGTGACTCGCAAACAGGCGACCATTTACGCCGAGTGGGGGCGAGCGCTGTTCCACTCGCGCGACCTCGTCGAGGCCCGCGACTGCTACCGCAACGTGCTGTCGCGCCAGCCTTCGCTCAGTGCCCTCATGCGCTGGGTGGCCACGTTTGTTCCTCGCCCCGTCCTCGATCTGCGACGAGCCCGAGCCAGCCTGTAGCCTGGGGGTCGTCGGAAGTGACAAGTGACAAGTGACAAGTGACAAGTGACAAGTGACAAGTGACAAGTGACAAGTGACAAGTGACAAGTGACAAGTGACAAGTGACAAGTGA
>JAYTWO010000496.1:0-11860 GCA_043743415.1 Planctomycetota bacterium | reverse complement strand
GCGGAGCGAAAGACGACAATGCTGGCGGAGCGAAAGGGAACACGGCGTAGGTCAGTGGACTGAGTCATGCGGCCTGCCTCCCCTCGGTTTGCAGCCGAGCCGTCAACTCCGCTTGCAGCGCCGCCATCTCCTCGGCGGAGAGTTGCTGGTCGAGGACCTCATACGGGCCTTCGCCGCGCTGGCCGAGGAACACGAGATACTCGTGCTTGCCGTCCTGCCGCGAGCCGTCAAGCTTGAGGCGACGACGTTGCAGCAAGGACAGCGCCAGCACATACCGCAACCGCTCCTGCCCCGGATTGGCGTCCTCGGTGAGTTGTTCGTAGAACCGAAACAGTGTGTCGGTGTCGAGGACGCGTTGCTGCTGGGCCGTGGCCTCGGGAATCTGGAACTTCCAGGTTCCGACCGTGTGCGGCGGCTCACCGGTCCAGTGGGCCTCCAGAAAATCGAGTCGCACCAGCCGACCCGACTGTTCCACCAAAGCCGAGATACACCGGTCACCGGCACCCAGCGGGTTTCCGCAGGCAGCACAGTTTTTCCCCGGTGGGCCGAACTGGTAGTCCAAGGCTCCCGATCCTTCAGGGGCACTGTTTGGGGGCAGACATCATGTCCACAAGAACAGAACGTCGACGGAACTCTACCGGGAATCGGAAAAACGACTCAAGGTGAGTCTTGTACAGTAGTGGGACGATCGTTGATGCTTGACCGACTGAGAGCGAGAAGGCGAACGCAAAAAGCCCACCGGTTGCAACCGGTGGGCTTGTCTTCTGTCGCTTAACTCTCCCCCCTCAACGATCCACCCAATCGGCGATCCACAACTGACTGGTCCCGTCGGCGGTGCGGTTCGAGGTCCACATCAACTGCTTGCCGTCGGGGCTGAAGACGGGCAGCACGTCGGCCTTCTCGTGGTCGGTGATCCGCTGGGGTTCGCCACCAGTGACCTTGCCATCGGCGAACGTCAGGTCCATTTTCCACAGGTCAAAGTTGGCGCTCATTGGCCCCTTCGTGTAATCGGCTCCCGACCAGACCAGGTACTTCTGCGACGGATGAATGTACGGGCACCAGTTCACTTGCTCCAGGTTGTTCGTCAATTGGAACTCCTGCTTGCCGTCGACCGAGACGATGAACAGTTGCAGCATGTGTTCCTTTTGGCGGTCGCTGCGGTAGATGATCCATTTGTCATCGGGGGAGAAGAACGGCCCGCCGTCGTAGCCATCGACGTTGGTGATCTGGCGGACGTGCGAGCCATCGGCATCCATGATGTACAGATCCGCGTCGCCGTCGCGGCTGCTGGTGAAGACGATCTGCTTGCCGTCCTGCGAGTAGCTCCCCTCCGCGTCGTAGCCGGGGGCATCGGTCAGCCGCTTCAATCCGGTCCCATCATGGCCGATCGTGTAGATGTCCATGTGCGGGTCGAAGTCCCACTGGTAGCGGCGACGACCGCCCTGGGCCTCGAGTTCGCGGGCCGCCTTCTCGGTCTGCTCCATCAGCGGATCGGAGTGCGAGGAGGCAAACAGCAGGCTCTTCCCGTCGCGGCTGAAGTAGGAACAGGTCGTCCGCCCGCGCCCCGTGCTGATCATGCGCGGCTTGCCATCAACGGCGAGCGGCTGGACGAAGATCTGGTAGAACGGGTATCCGAGGGGATAGGCTTGGAAGATGATCTCCTTGCCATCCGGCGAGAAGTACCCCTCCCCCGCCCGAGGAAACTTCGAGGTCACCTGCCGCAGATTGGACATGTGTTTAGTCTCTCCCGCGGTCAGCGGAATCTCTTCCGCCGCACACACGGAGTAGAGACTTGTGGTCAAGCAGGCAGCCAGCAGAAACAATCGCATGGGGAGTCCAGTGCAAACGGAAGCGACGCCCTCCGGGTGGAGAGCCTCTCGAACGCCTCCCAGTCTATTCCCGACTCTGCGACTCGACCACTGAACCACCGCGATCGTTTCACCGCCTCCCGGAAACTGTTAACTTGAACACTGCCCCTCAGGAACTACCGCTCATGACCTCTCGCACCGATATCCTCCAGCGTATCCGCCGTCACTCCCTGACCAGCGAACCACTTCCGCAACATACCCAGCAGGGGGTGCAGTACCCCGATCCCCTCGCACAGTTCTGCGAGGTACTGAAGATGGTCGGCGGGCGCGGGGTGCAGGTCGCGACGCTGGCGGAGGCTCAGGCCCAACTGAGCGAACTGCCTCAGTATCAGTCTGCGAAGAAGCGGATCTCGGCCTGCCCCGGCGTGGGTGAGACGAACTTTCGAGCGGACCTGGTGACCGACCCGCACGACTTTGAAGATGTCGATTTCGCCGTCCTGCCGGGGCAGTTGGCCGTCGCCGAAAATGCGGCCGTGTGGGTGACGGACGAAAATGTGCCGCACCGGGTGCTGTACTTTCTGACGCAGCACCTGGCGCTGGTCGTGCCGAGTCGGGCGCTGGTCCACAACCTGGGGGTGGCCTATCCCCGTGTCGCCGTCGGAACCCGCCCCTTCACCGCCTGGATCTCCGGCCCCTCGAAGACGGCCGACATTGAACAGTCGCTCGTCATCGGAGCGCATGGCCCCCGTTCACTGGTGGTGTTTCTGGTCGATGAGTTGCCGGTCTGAGGGGAGCCACGACGTGACAGAATCTGCAAGCGGATTGTGTCCCTCACTCACTCTTCTTCAGCGTCACCGTAATCTCCCCCGTGTTGTCCCCCAGTTCGGCCCAGGAGTCCCGGCAGCGGAGGTAGAGCTTCCCTTCCACCGGGGCGGTGAGTGTCCCGTCCGCGCCCAGTTCAATCGGATCTGACAACTCGTAAT
This sequence comes from Planctomycetota bacterium, assembly GCA_043743415.1. Taxonomy (GTDB): domain Bacteria; phylum Planctomycetota; class Planctomycetia; order Planctomycetales; family Planctomycetaceae; genus TH-plancto1. The sequence goes on along the minus strand of JAYTWO010000496.1, from coordinate 9,069 downwards.
CATGGAAGATCGCGGCCTCCAATCGGCCCTTCCCGTCAGTCGCTCCGGCAGCGGTGACCTTCTCCCCGTCCTTGGCCAGGGACCATTCCCCCTTGGTGGAGTAGGAGTAGCTCAGGCCCTCCTTGACGAGGAGGCGGGACGGTTGCCAGCCACCCGCCGCTTTGATCTTGGCGTTGAGCGGTCGGGTCAGGACGCCGTTGAACTTGGCCTTCCAGTCCCAACTGCACAGGTCAGCGCGGTATCCCTGATCGAAGTTCTGGAGGAACTGGACGTACTCGAACGAGATCTCCTTGGCCATCGGGCCGTAGACATCTTCGAAGCTGGAGCGCTGGCCGTTGAGCAATGCCATGCCGAGCGGATGGAACCTCGGAGCATAGTTCGTATTGTTCGCCAACAGGTGGCACAACGCCCAGCGCCAGGCATAGTTTTGCCAGCTGTCACCGGTCGTTTGCGTGAGATCGGTGATCTCGGTGAGGAGCTTGGGTTCTTGGGACTTGAGGTACTTGATGACCTCGGGATGGCAGTTGACGGCGAAGTCCCCGTCCTTCCAATACTGGCCCATTTCGGCCATCCCTTCGGAATACCAAGTCGGGCCAGTGCGACCGAAATTCAGCATGCAGTAGGCATGCACGGCTTCGTGCTGCGGAGTGCCCCGGTCGGCCACAGCGTAGACCACCGCGCGGCTGGCCAGGATTTGCCCAGTGAGAGCGTTCTGCTGCGTCTGGCCAATCGTGACGCCGCCGCCCGCCTGGATGTGATCGAGTCCCTCGTCGTCGAGTAGACCGGTGGGCCACTTCGACACATCGCGGACAACATACATGTCGATCGACTGCGAGTTCGGGCGGCCCCAATACTTGCTGATCAGCACCAGCATCGTTTCGAGGCGTTGCAGCAGTTCCTCCGCCTCTTCGGCAGGGATGTCAGTCCTTACGGCGAAGTTGCGGGTCCGGTAGAGCGGTGGCTCGCCCGCCTTCTGCTCGACGCGAACCTCGACCTTGGCGGGCAGCTTGGGCACCCGCTTACTTTGAGCGCAGAGCAGGTCCGCACCAAGCAAGCTCAAACTTAACCAGCCCAGCAGACAAGACAGCCACAGTCGCAACATGGATCAATTCTCCCCGGACCGGCGACAACTTGGATCACCGGGCGAGAGAGTCTACCACCAGTGCAGGGGGTGCATCCACCACGAGGCGTTTGCGAAATGAAACAGCACCTTAAACCCAACCGCCATCCCCAACCACCACCTCAGCCGGAAAAACTCGCGAGCATACCCGACCGACTGGCCACCCAGCGGCTCACCCTTCACATAACCGAACACATTGGGCCACCAGCGGGAAACCGATTGGCAATACTCGGCATACATGGCTCCATGGCGATTGGCCATCACCGCCTCTTCCACGGGGACCACCCCCAGCAGATAGAGCAGGATCACGGGCAGCATGGAGGCTGCGAGAATCGGACTGTTTAACAACAGCGGGAATGCCGCCACCATCAGAAACGTGCCCCAATACAGTGGATTGCGGCACACCGCATACGGCCCCGTCCGCACCACATCCAGGCTCTTGCGGTTGCAGATATACGTCGACGACCAAATCCGCAGTGCCGCTCCCGCGCAGAACACCAGCCACCCCAGAACATCCAGACTCAGATCCAGCAGTCCCGAGAGCGGGACGAGCGGACGATTGAGTGCGGTCAACAGGATGCCGATGCCCAGCGAGACACCCGTCATCCACATCCGGTTTCGATACACATACGAGTGCTTGACCGACATCAGCGGTTCCACGGTCACCAACGTACTCAAGGTTGTCGTGTAGCCATTCGGATGTGTCGCAATTTTGTTCACAATGGCATCCTTGCCGGTCTGGGTTCGCATGTGCTGAGAGAGGGGCAGTCCAATTCGCCAAAAGGCGAAACGTCCACTTGGACACCCATTGATGGCTTCTATCACTCTTCTCGCGATGAGTCCAGAGGAGTCCTGGAACCCGCAGTCAACGGAGTGCGAGACGCACTTTGCGATTCTGGGTGCATTCGCCCGATGGCGGTCCCCCGATCAGTCACCCGATGCGTCAGCGAGGGCCAAGCGTAGCGAGGAGTGCCACCCCGAGTCGCCCGCAACGGCTGAGTGACCCGAGATCCTTCTGAGGGCCGAGCTCTCGCCGAACATCGAGAGACGTACGCTCTCGCTCACGCGTCGGGTGGCTGGGTCCGCGACCGATCTCGACCAATCGGGAAATCTCTCGCACGGAATTCTCCCGTCAACAGCCCTGTACCGCCCATGGGCAAATGCACCCTGCGCTTCTGGGGGAGAGACAAGGTCATTTCACTTGTCGAGCAGGAAGAGTAGAAATGCCGATGATGCCGAAAAGAGGTGGCCACACGCTCCGTCCCTGAACGTTCATCACTCTGCGAGAGCTTCGGTGGGAGTGAATACTGGCGGCTGCGGAGCGGTGAGAACGCCATTCTCGAGTAGACGCACGCGGATCAGGACTACGACTTCGTGTTGGTCTATGAGGGGCGTTGGGCCCGCTGGATCGGTGGTCCGTTCGCTCTCGAAGTACAGACCCCCGAGGACCACGCAACTGTCCGGGGGGACATGCAGGCTGGCACTGAACTCGGTCGAGGGGGCCGATGCAGGCTGCAAGTCGAGACGGATCCGGCCGCCCTCGTCCACGCTGGGTCGGAGAGAGAGTCGCACGTCGCCGGACGTGACAGCGGCGGGTGGACTCCCCGTTTCCGCACGCCCGATGAGTCTGCGGAACCCCGGTCGTTGAGTCAGGCCGATCTCGGCCAACTGGCGATTGAGGACGTACACGCGGGGGGTGGTGGTCACGGTCGTGGTGGAGAGTTGCTGGAGTTTCGCTGTGATCGCCTCGGGAGTCATCTGGCAGACCCCGCTGCTCAGGCCCTCTCCGAGTTCCACCCAGCCCTCTGCCGAGTGTCCGACCTCTACGACTCCGTGGTGGACAACGCCACAGCGCGGACAGGGGCTCTGGTCCGCGATCCAGAGCGCTTGCCGGAAGAGGCCTCGGGAGGCTTCGCGGGTGGGGCGAATCTCCAGGATCGTGGCTTCGATCTCGACCGCTTGCGGAGTCTCGGCCGGGCGGCGGGCGGGTGGAGTTCCCTGGGCCATCAACTCGGGATAGTCCTTCATGACGATGCGACCGGTTCGAGGCGAAGCGGTGGCTTCAGAGCCAAAGGAGACCGGGTGGGATTCTGTCATGTACGGCGGACGGCTCGCCTGGGTGGCCTGCCGGAACTGAGTTGTGGGAGGGAAGTCCGGTGAGCCACTGACCGGCGGGAGCAGTTCGGAAGTCTCGGGGGCCAGCTCCAGAGTCATCGGGGCGGGTGCCTCATCCGCCGACTGGGCAGACGCGAGTGGGGGCAGCGACTCGACGATCGCGAAGTCCCCGTCCTGGCGAATCAGCCAGCCATGCACTTTTAACAGTTGCGTCAGGGCTTGCTGCAGATCGACCCCCTTCCAGCGGCAGGTCACCGTGCCCTGCAGCTCGGGTCCGTTGACGAGGTTCCACCCCGCGACGGGGCCAAGCGTCGAGAGCAGCTCCTGCAGCGAGGCCGCATCGGCGTCGACATCGTACCGGCCCGCAGCCTCGGCGGTTTCGGTGAATCGGACTCGTGTGAAGGGAGCGCGCGCGGGCTCACTCGCTGCGGCGCTGGCCTCGGGAGGGATGTTCTCGGGGACGGGGGGAGTGGTCGCGAGACTTTGATCCGGTTCTGTTGGCTCCACTGGAGATCCAGGAACCGGAACCCCACCGACTCGCTGCTCCTTTAACTCGTCGACATCGCGCTGCAAGGCTTCGATCATGCGGTTGGTCTGGAGCGCAGAGAGCAGTTGTTCGGCGCGACGGATTTCCGCCAGTTGAGCTTCCAACTGGGTGCGGGCGAGTTCGCTGACCTGCCCTTTGAGGTGGGCGAGTTCGGCGTCCAGTCCGGTCATCGGGGACGGGGGTGGATCGATGTTTGAGAGGGAGTTGGCAGCGAGCTGGACCGGTTTGAATTCGGGCGGTGGCGGCAGTTCGACGTACTGGGGTTCGTCCCAGGCTGGTCGAGGTGTCCACGGACCGGGAAGCTCATCATCCATTGGAGCCTGCTCATGCGGGTCGGTGGGCAACTCGGTGAGCACATGCTCGTCCAGCGGTTCCGGGACCGGCACGCGCGGGTGTTCGTCCAGGAGGTGCGACTCATCTCCCGTGGTGGCCACTTGCAGAGGGGCTGTCGCCATCACATGGTTGGTGGCCCCCGCCACTCCGGAATTTTCCGCCGGAGGCGTCAAATTGAGGAGCGAAATCGCCCCCACGAGGCACAGCCCGACCGCGACGGTCAGCCCCCCGATGGCAACTCGAAATGCAGGATTACGCCTGACCAAAGTGGGTCCACTCCCGAGAGACGACGGTTCCTGAGCGGAGAATCCGTGAGGCATCGTATCAGCAGTATCGGTCAGACAGAGGCTCCCACTGCCGTCAAAGTCGACGCAATCGTCAAAGTTGAAAAAGTCGATTGGCGGTGTCCAATGCCTGGGTGCTGTTCCAGTCACCCGAAACGTGAGCGTGGGCCGAGAGTCAGCGAGGAGTTTCGCCAGAACGCAAAGTCCCCCGATGTGTCGAGCCTGGCCGGAGCCTTTCGAGGCGGACCGATCTCTCAGAGATCATCGAGAGACGTACGCCCTCGCTGACGCGTCGGCTAAGGATCAGGCACGAAACAAGTTCCGATTTTCGCCGTAGGACGGACTTCTAGTCCGTCTAGTCAAAGACGGACTGGAAGTCCGTCTTACGTTTTGAAAAGCCGCTTCTTATTCCGGGACTGTTCCTTACCGAGGACGATGCCGTCCCAGCGACTCCCGGCTCACTTCTCAACCCGCTATTCTCTCCAGCACTGCAACCCCCAGGTTCATTCCCTCCGGTGACCGACTGATGCCGATGCTTGTTCCGCTGTTCTCTGGCTTTCCCCTCCGCAGGCTTCTTCTGTCCCTGTTTCTGTGGGGAGGCCTGACTGACGTGAGTTCAGTCCGCGCCGAGACTCCCAACGTCGTCATCATCTTCACCGATGACCAGGCGTACGCCGACCTTGGCTGTTACGGTGGTCACCATGTGGTGACGCCGCATCTGGATCGACTGGCGACACAGGGGATGCGGTTCACCGATTTCTATGTCGCTCAAGCGGTGTGCGGAGCCTCGCGGGCGGCGCTGCTGACCGGCTGCTATCCCAACCGCCTGGGCATGCTGGCGGCTCCCGGTCCCGCCTCGAAGCATGGCATCCATGAACGGGAACTGCTGCTCTCCGAACTCCTCCAAGAGAAGGGCTACGCCACAGCTGCGATTGGGAAGTGGCACCTCGGCCATCATGTGAAGTTCCTGCCGAAGCAGCATGGATTTGATTCGTACTTCGGTCTGCCGTATTCGAATGACATGTGGCCGTTTCATCCGGAGTCGGGGGCGAACTTTCCGGACCTGCCGCTGATCGAGGGGGACCGGATCATCAATCCGCGAGTCACCTCGGACGACCAGAACATGCTGACCCGCTGGTATACCGAACATGCCGTCGAGTTCATTCGATCGAACCAGGAGAAGCCGTTCTTCCTGTACCTGGCCCACTCCATGCCGCATGTGCCGCTGCATGCCTCGGAGGAGTTTCGCGGGAAGACCGGCAAGGGGATGTTTGCCGATGTGATCGCCGAGATCGACGACAGCGTAGGGCAAGTGCTCGCCACACTGCATGAGTGCGGTCTGGACGAGAACACGCTGGTGATCTTCAGCACCGACAACGGACCGTGGATGAGCTATGGCAACCATGCGGGGTCCGCCGGGCCACTCCGCGAGGGAAAAGGGACGACCTTCGAAGGCGGCGTGCGCGTGCCGTGCCTGATGCGCTGGCCGGGGCGGATTCCCACGGGAGCGGTGTGCCGAGAGCTGGCCGCGACGATCGACATTGTGCCGACCATCGCGGGGCTGGTCGGTGGCGAGCTGCCGCAGCACCCGATCGATGGCCGCGATATTTTGCCGCTGATGAGTGGTCAGCCGAACGCTCGGACGCCGCATGAGTCGTACCTGTATTACTGGGGCAACGAGTTACAGGCGATCCGCTCGGGCCGCTGGAAGTTGCATTTCCCGCATGCGTATCGCTCGTTGACCGGGACCGCGGGCGAGGACGGCAAGCCGAGCGGTTACTCGGAGCGCAGGATCGGGTATGCGCTGTATGACCTGGAAGCCGACATCGGAGAGAGCCGCGATGTGAAGGCCCTCTACCCCGACGTGATGGGCCGCCTGCAACAACTGGCCGAGCCGGCGCGAGTGGAACTCGGCGACTCCGCGCGAAAGAGGACCGGGGCCGGGTTCCGCGAGCCAGCCAAAATCGAGTGACGTTTCAGAAAGCCCACCGGTTGCAACCGGTGGGCGATTGCCTGCGGGCCGCTCACGGGACGGGTTCCCACTGCGGCACGACCTCGTCGGCATGATAGCGGGTGAGCAGTTCATGCGGGCGGAAGGACGCCTTGTAGGCCATCGAACGATTCTCGGGAATCCAGTAGCCGAGGTACAGGTGCGACTTGCCGAGTTGCCGGGCCAGGGCGATCTCCTGCAACAGGGAGAACGTGCCGGGGTTGTCGGGTCGCCAGTCGGGGGCGTGATAGAAGTACAGGCTCGAGGTCGCGGTCGGCACGATGTCGATTAACCCCACACCGACCAGTTCACAGCCTCGGTAGTACCGCATCTCGTGGGCGAACGGCCAGTCGCCTGCGAGGAAGCTCTCATCGTATTCCGAGGGCGAGGTCTCGCGCTCCTTCCACCCCTTCTCCTCGTGCATCGCCGCGTGGTAGGCGTCGTAGAGTTTGAGATGAGCCGGGGTGATCGTGGGGGTGTCGATCTCGACGCGAATGTCAGTGTTCTTCTTCTCGCACCGCCGCTGGCTCTTGCTGGGTTCGAACGCCGGGACATTCATGCGGAGGCTGCGGCACTTGACGCAGTTCGCACAGGCGGGGCGGAAGAAGTGCGTGCCGAACCGACGCCAGCCTCGGAACAGAAGTTGTTCGTACTGCTCCTCGCTGATGCCATCAAGGATGCGGTATTCCAGCGAGGCCGTTTCCTCCGGGAGGTACGAACACGCGCGCGGAGGCTCGACGATTCGCAGCAGTTCGTTCTCTTCGGGGATGAGCATGAGGGGCCTCGGACGACGGACGAGTTCACCGAAGCATGGCTGCTTGTTCAGATCGAGCGATGCGGCGGTCTCGATCGTGTTTCATGCGGCGACGCACCCAGATCACGACGATCGGCAGCAATGTCGGAAACAGTAATCCGATCCAGAGAGGATTATTCCGCTGTGGCCTTTGGGGCTGCTGTGCGACTACCAGCACGAACGCAGCGAAGAGCATGGTCGCAAACAATCCTGGAACCAAGAGTCTGGCGGCTAGATTTGAATGGGCTGTGGCACGACAAGACTCCGCAGTGAGTAACGCCTCGGGAGTCAGGTAATGCTCATGCAGCGGGACTCCCAGCGTGCTGGCCATCAGCCGTGCATCGCGGATGAGTGGTTCATCGTCGCTGCACTCGACGAGTTGCAACCGCTGGGACTTGTTGCGATCCATGTGGCACAGATTCAGTTGATACGCGAATAGTTCGTCATCATCCCCCCACTTCCGGAGATACTCAATCACCTGCACTGCCAGCAAATCGGATAACGGGAGTTCGCGACCAAGCGGCAGGAGAACTCGCTGTCTAGAGCGGTCGTACTCAATTCGAGGGATGGCCTCTCTGGTGACCAAACAACCCACGGCCATCCCGCCCGCGTAGAACAGGGGAAAAAGCGACAGACCGATTTGCAGATTGTGAGCAGCACCCAATCGTTCGCAGACCACATAGACCACCGGAATCAGCAGCAGTCCGAGAGCAACATGTGCCCCGAAGGTGCGTCCGCAAAACACCATCCGCTCCTCACTGATCCGCAGTCGCCACATCGGCGATCCTTGAGAAATCTTGGCAGGCAGTGGATCGTGCGGCAATATTTCCATGAGCGGTGGTTGAGGCATTTCAGTTCACTGGCGACCGACGCGCTTCCTCACTCCCCTCGAAGATCGCCAATTCCTCATTCAGGCGCGCGATCAATTTGCGGATGCCCGCCTTCGTAAAGCCTTTCTCGCCCAGCGGGTGATCTTTCTGCAGCCGATCGAGGCGATCCTGTAAATCCCGAAGCTCCCTCTGGGTCTGTTCGTACTCGATGGGTGTTGTGATCATAGTTCCACCTCGACCAGTCCTTTCCGTCTTCCGTCAATTTCGCGCGTCCGACTGAAGAATTCTAACCACTCTTCCCAGTCACGCCGATCTTCTGCGGCAAAGATTTCCTCGGGACTCCTGGTCAGCAGCAGCATTTCGACTTCGATGGCCGCTGAATGGCCACGACTGACTTGGGTGGAAAAATCGTCAGGCAACCAAATCACAGCATCCACATCCTGGGGTGATTCCTTGGCGGTCACGAAACTGCCATCGACACAGAGCCGCCGGGCTTGAATGCTCCTTGCCAAGTCGATCCAGCGCCTGAACCGCAGGATGAGTCGTCGTCTCTGACGGGTGGCTGCCCCAAACCGAAACGTGATCTCGGCGTCCGTGGCCCTGTGCAGCCCTTCCGGCAAATATCCGTCTGCGCGAAAATCGGGAATCATCGCATCCTCTTTCTGTCGCTCAACCCTCAACCCTCAACCCTCGGGTCACCGACGAACGCCTCGACCAGAGCGAACGCCTCGAACTCGCGCGGACCGGCGGTCTTGTCGACGATGATCTTCAGGTCTTTGAGTTGCGAGAGGATCTGCTCGCGCGGGATCAAGTGCAGCCGCGTGGCGAGGATCGTGGCTTCGAGGACGGCGTGCTTGGCCCGGTGGAATCCGAAGAACTCGCGGAGTACTCCCGTGTGGGTCACTCGGCAGTGGATCTCCGAACGCTCCTGCGAGGCGTCGAGCGTCTCGACGCGGAACTCGTACCAGCGGCAGGCGGATTCCAACACCCTTCCGGAGATCGTCTCGGCGGGTCGCGTGGGCACCTCCAGAGGCAATCGATTGAGCGCCGCCTGGGC